>JBHLPQ010000139.1:0-10013 GCA_048939265.1 Promethearchaeota archaeon | reverse complement strand
TTAGTGAGAAAACTCTCTCGTGGTGTATTGATTGTATTCGAAGGGATTGACGGATCAGGAAAGACCACTCAAATTCTTAATGTCGCCCAATCGTTAAAAAAATATAAGTACCATGTAACTGTGACCCATGAGCCTACTAATAACTCTAAATGGGGTCAATTGATCCATAATAAAGTTTTAAGAAAATATCGTGTGGAAATTCCTCCTGAAACTGAACTAGAGTGGTATATTAAAGATCGAAAATGGGATTTGGAAACTAATATTCTTCCTGCTTTAGAAAAAAAGGATCTAGTGTTAGTAGATAGATATTATTTATCGAATGCTGCCTACCAAGGAGCTTTGGAGACTTTTACTTTAGAATACATACTTGAACAAAATTCCTTTGCTCTGAAACCTGACCTCTGGATTATTTTCGATGTGACCGTACAACTTGGACAGGCTCGTTTATGTACCCGTGACAAACGACAACAAGATGATCCATTAGAAAAAGCAGATTATCAGGAAAAGGTAAGACAAAACTACAATAAACTAACAAAGATGGATATTGGAGGGAAAGTAAAATTTGTAGATGCTAGTGGAGGAGAAGAAGAGCTGACAGAAACTCTAACAACGATTATTCTAGATTTTCTAAAAAATTTCCTAAAAACAGAAGAAGCTAAGTAATTATTTGCGAACTAGCTCTTTCGATGTGTTTAAATAGTGTTGTAAATACGTGAGGGTTGTTTGGCGAAAATTCTCTACCTCTTTCTGGCCCTCGGCAGTTTCATACATCACGCTAGCTTGCTGTTGAATCTTAATATCACGAATGAGGGAAGAAATATCCTTAAGAAGTCTTTCATCAGTAATATTCATTTTACGGATCCGAACAAGGAGAGCTAAAGCATCCGTAAATTGTAGATCATGAACTAGAATGAGCGCACGAATAAATAGACTCTGAATGATGACCCTATTTGCAGTAGGGCCACTGAATTCGATTCTCTTTAGAAACTGCATGGCTGTTGCAACTTGATTCTCTTCTAGATAACTTTTTGCTAGCATAAAGTTCCGGAAATCGGAAAGTTCCATTTGATGCTGCAAAGCATTCTCGATCCGGGAGAGGGTTACTTTAATTTCCGAATCAAGTACCATTTTGAGTCACGTTTTACTGATTGCAATGATTCTATCGCTAAATAAAAAGATTTGTATAAAAAAACGAGAAAAACATTTGTTATCAAGTAACTTAAAAGTTGGACACCTGCATTTAACGGACTCGTTTAATGACATGATAGCCAAATTTCGTTTTGACAGGAATCTGGGTAATCTGATTCTTTTGTAGAGCAAAGGCTGCTTTTTCAAATTCCTTAACCATTTGACCTCTTCCGAACTCCCCTAAAGACCCGCCCTTTTTTCGAGATGGACAATTAGAATGTTTTTTTGCGAGATCTTCAAACTTCGCCGAGCCAGAATTCAACTGTTCAATAATGTCTTCAGCGAGCGATTTCTTATCCACTAGGATATGTTTAGCCGTTATCTTATTTGCCATATACCTTTTTCACCTTCAAGAAACTCGCGAAGGTAGATTGTTTTCAAGGTTTCGGAAACAAATCTGAAGAAAGATGGGAATGGATAGTAAGGAATCAGAATTGATGAAATTATCCATACAATTTGGAGACATTATATCCTTGCTCTGTAATCCAAGTACGATTCACAAAGAGGTGGATTTTGTACCAAGGTGTTATTCCCACGACATCATCGACACAAACGAGATGTTCATGGGTGGTAAACCACCTATAAGCCAACGGATAATCAATAGCGTAAGGAGGATGATCATGATGCTCCGAATTGTTGATAATCACCCAGAATTGGATATTCGTATGAGACGCATAATATTCGTCCATATAGGCGGTTGAGTTTTTTGAAAAAGGGATATCATTAGCCCGATTCACCCAATTGCGGTCTTCAATTTCATACCCCAGATAGTAGCGCATGGCAAATTGAGAGCCAGCATCAGGAATGACCCAAGTACTGTAGTTGTAATCCCCCCCATGGTGTTTAATATAAATCGCTGATTCTTGAAAGTGAAGATCTAATATCTGATGAACATGTGCAAGTGCTGAAGCATTGATCAGCATCGCAGATAATGTTAAACCGAGAAAAATGTAAGCTTCTGGTTTAATTTTGTGTCGTAACCAAAAAAGCCCAAAGATGAGTAAAACAAGCCCAAAAAGTGTGAGTACAGGTGCTCCATGTTCGAAAACATCAAAGATCCAGGAAAAATCCAGAGAAAGAATAGTCCCAAGAAGATCATAGAAGAGAATGTCATAGAGGATTACTAACCCTCCACCCTTAAACCATGAATCAAGGAAGAAGATGTAAGCTAAACCCGTTGCGATGATACCGGGAAAGGTCTTCAGTACCCGAAAAGCCATAAAAGTAAAAGGGATTAAATAAATGACTGAAATAAAGAGTAAAAATCCTGGACTAAAATTGATAATATGACTATTCATTTGAGTCAAATAAAAAGAAATTCCAATCTCACCTGATAAGAGAGAAAACGTTTCGGTAAGGATTGCATCAAGGAACGTTAAAAAGGGAGAAAATAAGAAATTAAAGCCAAAATATACGTAGAAGAGAACTGCAGCTAAAAAACGTTCTACATTATCTTCTACAGTAATTCTCCAGTTTTTACTAGAATAAATATACTCGATCCCTTTGGCGGCAATCGCTAAATAAGGTACTGCTAATGGAATATAGTAATAATTAAGTTGAAATTGAGCAGGAAAGAATACAAGGGGAATTGTAATCAACCACGCTATAAGAGCAGAGCCAAGTGCTGGATTTCGTTTACTTGAAAAGAAGAAGGCAACAATCCCCACGAGGAAGAAAGGAAGTACTGCAAGTAGAGCATGATCATTGATGGCACTACCAAGGCTTCTCGGCAGGTCACCTGCATCCGTCGCGTGTGAATATCGCCAACCAATATAATAGGTAAAGAAAAGAAAAGTATAGGTCACTGGATCAGGTTTCTCAGGATCTCGTGATAACTCCCCAGGAGTTCGTACAATCCAGGGAAACGTGCCATTCGCAATGTTAGTATCCAAATATTGAACCCAAAACACAAAATAATAGAAACTAATAATGATAAAAATCGCTGCTAAACTTAGGAAAAGTAGATGACTTGAAAAAGTGATAATCTCTTCTCTAGAGCGGATGTAAGTTTTAAGATTCAAGCGTTGTGTGAGAATGTTTTTAAGAACGGGATAAAAAACCAACACAGGAATAAGAAATACAAAGATTACCCAGCCAAATTGAGTAATCATCAGAGCATCACGGTCAAAAAAATCGCCGCGAAGAAGAATAAAAACAAACCAATATCCAAGCCACATTCCTATAATAGCTAGAGGAATCAAATCAAGAGAACTATATAATATTTTTAGGAATTTATTTTTTCGATTGAACAGATCTAGAAGTATACCAGACCCAAAAAACGCAGTTCCAAAAGTAATAATAAGACCAAAACCTGCAGCAACGACTTCTAAGGATAATAATGCTAGCATTTCGTTTGTGATGAATTCATTCATCAGAAAGCTTGCTTCTAAGATTCCTTCCTCTAAAAGAGCTCCGCCAAGAACACGAACTGGCTCCTCAAGGCGACTATAGAGAATGTTGACTATTAAACTCCCAGACAATCCCGCAATATATCCAACAACAATGGCCGTAATTGAACCGTCGAATGTCAATTGCTTCTCTTGTGCATTAGAGATTCTTAGAAAGACAATATAAATTCCCACAGCAGCCCCAATTGCTAGAATAAGGCTAGAGGCAAATAACTGCTTGTCAGAAATGAAAGTCCCAAAGAAAGCACTGATTCCAGCCAGTGCAGCAACAATCCAGGGAAACGGTATGCTTTGTTCCATATTATTAAACTGGATTAATTGATACGGCTTCATCTCCTTAGGAGAAAAAGTTAACTGTTCAGAAATCTCTTGCCAGATAGATCGAAGGTCGGAAAGGTTAACGTGGCGCTCGAGATATCGGAAAAACAGATACACAGCTATAGCAGGGTAAGTAAGCACTCCTTGCCACGCTTTCGTAAGAATGTTCAAGATATTGAGTAAAAAAGTAAGAGCTAGGAGAAAATATCCCTGTTTCTGATTATTTTCCACGAAAAAAGCATCTCCAGCTCGAATCGCCACAAGCATAACAATGGCTGACATAAAGACAACAAAGCTATCTATGTAAGCAGTTCGAGAGTAGAAGGTTAGAAAATGAGCTAATGCAACAAGGAGGCCTGCAATAACGGCAGCACTTTTATTCTCTAATTGATGACTATAAAGAAAATACACAATTAATGCTAATCCTGTACCACCTAGAATTACAATCCCTTTAGCAGCAAATGATGTACGACCAAAAATAATCATCAAAAACGCGCCAGCCCAAAATGCAAATGGAGGCTTGTCAAAGAATTTTATATCTCCGCCTTCTGCAGGATAATAGAGAGGTAAGAATGGGCTAGCAGGAGAGGGGCCATACGCCATCCGACTAGCAATCGCTGTAAACCAACCTTCGTCCCACATATCAGTACTATGGATAAATACAGCCTTTACTACGAAAGCGAGCAACCCAACGACGAAAATGAAACGGAACTGTACTATAAATGCCCATATTTTCTCTAAATAAGGCTGAACTCGAAGAAACAAAGAAGGAGTCTCTGAAGGATCTGGTTCTGGTTCTAATGCCGTCATAGCTATCTACAACACCAAGAAGAATGAGCCATTTAAGATACTTACTAAGTATTAGGAGTAAAGGGAGGGGTTTTTAATCAGTAATTATTTATACGAAATTTACTGAATGAATTTGGTGAAATAGCTGCCATATTGGGTTTATATGCTCTTTGTAGGAGATCCTAGCCATGGTGTGAATCGAAAACTATACACAGGGTATACTAAACAATTAATGGCACGCTTAATTCAACACTGTGGACTCTCGACAACCAAGGGAGCTAGAATTACCCGTAAGCAGCAGATTGAACTCGTATACCTAGAGAAATTTGACTCACAGAAAAAAGCATTAAACCGTGAGTATCAGTTGAAACATGAAAACCCCTACAATCAGAAAAAATCCAAGCTTCAGCTTATTAAGGAATTTGAGTCAGTACATGGACAGATTTTCGAAGAAATAAACCAAATACTGGCTGAACAATTCAAATTGTTAACAGACTTAGTAAAAACGTTAGAAAACTATGAAAAAAGATTTAAAACCGAAATCAAGCCTCTAACATAAGATATTATTAAACGTATATTCAGGTAAATTCATTAGTAGTGTTTTATTCACGACATCAAGTACGATATTTTAAAGGGAAATTGAATCATGGCTAATGGTGAACTCATTCTTATCGCTTTTATTCTCCTCATCCTTATGATCCTGATAATTCGATATTTAGAACTAGCCCCACGTTTGATTATCTGGTCTATTGCCCGTGAAGTCTCAAGTGAAGATCAAACATTAGTGTTTCCAAAGGATATTGGACTAACAGCAGATCTTCTAGAGATTCCTTCAGATCAGAACCCATTAGCTGCTTGGTTCTTTCAGAACGAGGATGATGATGCAGGGATTTTAATTGCGCCAAATTGGTATCACAGAGAAGACCAAGAGTTTAGTTTAAAAACTGCTGGTTTATTACATCAAGCTGGTTACAATGTATTACTTCCAATATGGCACTGGAGGGTTAATGATTACGAATTAGAATTCAGGAAAAGAAGTATCAGCCCTAAAAAATGTCAGGCAATGATGAGAAATGCATATGAATATTTTTCCACCCGATCAGAGATTAATAAACGGAATATCGGGATTTGGAGTAATGGATTAGGGACAATTTTAGCATGTCAGCTTGTGAAAAACCAACCGATCAAAGCAATCGTTCTAGAGGATGGACCAGTAAGTCTTTGGAATATTGTTGCACCACGTTTACAAAGAAGAAGATTCTTCATACTTAGATTCATTTTAAATCTTCTATTGATTCCTATTCTTTGGCGTACCAGATGGCAAGAGAAAAATGCAATAAAAGATTTGCATGCTTGTCCAAGTTTTATGCTAGCTAATATTCAGGATAATCCACATAAAAAACTCTGGCAGACATTCTTTAGGCTTCATAAACCACGAAACCTGTGGTTTGAACACGCTCTTCACTCTCAAGCCCTCCAAGACACATGGCTCCAAGAATATTCCCTTCAAATTCGAACCTTCTACAATTTTTGGCTAAAAAAGGTTCCACAACAAGATTACCCAGATTTTCATTATGATTTTTCAGTAAAGCGTAAGAAGAAGGGATTCTACCCAGTAGAGGTCAGAATCTCAGTTATTCCTCCTCAGCTAGAGAGAATTCCTCTCCAGATAATGCTTTCAGATAATCATCGCTGGGCTGAACGAAGAATCTTTTTCGGACCTGGGGCTTCTACAAAGATAACATGGCCCTTAAAATTTCGACCAACTAATATATCCCTGATTAAATTCCTAAATGTACAATCTGATGAATCGAATACTCAGTGGGTGAAGCAGGACGCAGAGAAAGCACTGCATATAACAATTGAAAAAATGGCCGCTTATCCCCCTGAAAAGCTTTCCCAACTAATGGATCAATATTTCATTCAAAAGGCAGTGTTATTGAAAGAGCAATCACTGAAGGAAGATGCTCAAAAAACCCTAAAAACGAAAATAAAAACAAAATACTGGAAAAAATATCTATTAAGGGATCCAGAAGCACGACTTATTCTTGGAGACGACGTAGATGAAGCCTCGACTGCAGTAGATAGCTTCTTCTTGTCAAGCTAAGTTTTCGATTATTTAACCATCTTCAATATATCAAATACTGAGATGGTAAAATGTATTCTGACAGTTTTGTCCAAGATCCAGAATCGCTTCTATATGAGAATTTATTCTTTTTCTTAAGTTGCGGAACCTGTGATAAAGTCCTGAACACTGATTTCATGAATTATCACTGTGAAGAATTCTTCATTGTTAGTGAGCTTTGGAAAGATAGAATTAAATACCTTTCGGAGATAATTTCAATCCAGACTCAACGATTTATCAGACAGGAACTAAAAATTACCGCTGATTTTCAGATATTTTTCGTCATTTACACAGTTACAGGCAACCTACTTGGCCTTGGGATTAGGATAGTTACTATTGATGCTGACACCTCTGATGCACTCGCAATCTCACCAGAAGACAGATTACGAAAAACTATGTACCTCCTCTCCCGAGGACTTCTACATTCCTTTTACCATCGAATAAAACAAATCGAATGTCCAATTCCAATATAGAGGTATTCATTTTTGCGTTATATCTCCCCCTCTCTTTTGAGAGAATACCTCTTTTGTCCTAGATCTTTTTTTTACAGGAAATTGCAGAAATATAGTCTGCTTTCATCTACTAGTGGTAATGCATTAGCACAAGAAAGAATAGACAACTTTACTTCAGGTTTTTTTTCCACGCTAAGGATATGGAATGAAGAAACCAGTTCAAAAAACCCAATTGACCTAGAGTACCTATTAAGTTCAAAGTTCTTCACTCATCTAGCATTTTTTCAAACGCATGGCAACCAACCTTTTCGAGAACTCGATGAGAAAGTTTTCACGATGTTACTCTGGTTGACCATTCATTTATGGGAAACAAATACCCCAAACGACAAACAACTCCCCTATTTCACCCCACTCATGGTAAATGAGTTTATAAAAGCACCAGAGATACAATTACAAGGCCGACCATCAGCTATTTTCCGACAACCTAATGATTCAGCTCTGATATTTATCCAAACATTTCACCAGAAGTTACCACAGATTCATTCCCTTCAGGCTGCAATATATGCTCGAATACTCCAATCAATGGAAATAGGTGCCGAGAATTATCTGTATGTCAATTATTTTCAAATGGACGTCAAATTCGAGCAATTGAGACAAAGTGATTTTATCAATCTGGATAAATTTCTTAACAATTTCCGAATAGCTATACGTGAAGGGAGTTTTGATCCTCCCAAGAGTCCACCTTGCGAAAACTGTGAATTTAAGTGGATCTGTAAAGAATAAAGCAATCAGTAGCTTTCTAAGGGATGACTGGAGTTAAATAGCTCTTTCACTCAAAAATCGAGAAAATTTAAAATAATGAAAACTTTATGAACAAAGGAAATTCTTGTGAACAACAATGGGAAAAAATCAACATCTTTGGGTTTTATTGGTTCCTTTATGGATTATTTTGCAAGGATTCTTATTTTTCATATTAATTAACACACCAGATTCTTTTTTATTCGTTTCAATTATTTCATTTGTCGTTTATTTGATTTTCATTCTGTTATTCTCCACTCGGTTTCAACATTCGCCGCCTTGGGTGAATGAATATATTTCTCAGATGCAATCTACTTTACAATCCTATCAACCTGTCACCAAACAAGATATTCTTGCAGGCTGGTGGATCACTCAGAAAAGAGGATTAAGAGGGTTTTTACGAAGACTACCGAATCTGAAAAGTTTCATTTCTGAAGATGTTGAACGATCAATTCTTGTTGAAGTAGAATCCGAAGCTGAATATTATCAAATATCTGATACAGAGCGAATGTTGCCCTATTCTCAAGCAAGTAACTTGGTTTATTTCCCCAAAAAAGGACCCTTTCCAGTTAAATATCCCAGGAATTTCATCAGTACAACCCAAGAATTTCCTCTTACGAGTACATTAAAAAAAGAAACATGTTCACGATGTAGTGGCAGTGGAACGGTATCTTGCTCCAGTTGTTCTGGGAGTGGTACCGTCACGTGTTCACGCTGTTCTGGCTGGGGCTATATAGAACGGACTGAATGGGATGGAGACGAACATAAAACTGTAAGAGAATCGTGTTCATGTTTTAATGGTTCAGTTACGTGTTCTAGTTGCGGTGGTTCAGGGCAGGTAACATGTTCCATGTGTAAGGGCGAGGGAAATCTTGGAAAATATACTGCACGATTATATGTGTTTATTCATTGGAAAAACGTTTATGTCTTTAAGGAGAAAAATGGTGAGGTAGTAGGAGAGGCAGAACTTAAAGATTTACCTAATGTGGACGCAAGACTAATTGAAATACTAGATAGAGACTCTTTCAGTGGTATGAACCCAGAGAAACTACCAAAGGTCAGTAAAAACACAATTTCAAGACTCCTAAGCAAAAAGCAAGAATTTCAAGACATGATTGACCAACTCCAAAATGTCTTAATTTACCGTCATTCATTCAGAGAATTCCCAGAAATAAAAATTAACATCAGAAAAGGGCAAAACGAGTATACATTAATTGGCCGAGGATTTAAACCATTCCAAGAACAATATGCAGAGCTAGAGGATTATCCAATATCAAAATTACGATTAATCGCGTTATATATCCCCTATGGGATCATTTTAACCCTCGCTTTCTTAATAAGCTTCTTTTAATGGCATTTCATTGGATTCGAATTAGCTTTCCTTGACAAAAAGGGCAATTAGGAATTCCAACAGCTTTACTGCTTTCGTAGCAGGCCCCACAAACCATACGGGAACATTCTTCACATTCAAAAGCTGAATCAATGGCTGGATGTTTTTGGCCATCAATTTGACAGAAAAAACTTCTTCTTTCTTTAGGAGTTGGTACAACTTCGGAATCCAAATCCTTTGGAGTGGTGACTGCGGAGGGGACTGGTTTTTCAGCTGCCTCAGTGAATAGCTTGTTAGCTAACGGAGTAAATGTCATATCTTCCTTTGTTTCAGCTGAAGTTAGTGGCTTAGAAGCTCCTTTTAACAGCAATGGAGCAGGCGTTCTTCTTAGGAATAAATAGATAACAAAATAAAAAATTCCACCTGTACCAGTTAATAGAATGATCAGGAATGGAATTCCTAAACTCTCATCTAAGAAGGTGGAAGAAGTTAAGGGAGGGGATTCTTGTTCATTGATTACGAGAAGAGGAGGGGAACCACCCTCTTTGGAAATAAAAGAAACAACCTGGGGAAGCTGGCCAGATTGGTTCACAACAGTGTCTGAT
>JBHLPQ010000138.1:0-10067 GCA_048939265.1 Promethearchaeota archaeon | reverse complement strand
TGCAAGAATATGGAATAGCAATAGATCTTGGTCCTATGGTCATTATTCTTGGGCTTTTAGGGCCACCATTTTTCTGGATTGGTGGCGCAGCAGTTGTAGCTCGACTAGCAGTTTGGCTTCCTTCAAAAACTGATCCAATAGTAAAGAGAATCGGCTTTTTGAAAGATGTATCGGTTTTAATCAAAGGGAATATCTTTCGTAAATCAGGAGATATACCTAGATTGGCACTTATCATTTCCTTAACCGTTTCGTTTGCTGTTCTCGCTGCAGTACATGGATCATCAGGGGAAGCCCACCAAGAACGGTTGATCACACATTCTGTAGGTGCTAACATTGCTATTACGACAACTATGGATTTTACTACGACAACAATAACAAACATCAAAAATATTGATGATATTCAAGAAGTAATGGCCATTACTTCTACAACAGGAATTTTACGCAATGACCCGATTTCCATTCATAGTATTGATCCAGAAGTGTATGATACTGTGGGAATATGGCTTAGTGATGCTATTCCTGATGAAGAGGATAAAAATAAAGATGAATTAATGACAGCATTAACTAATAATCCAGATGGATGCTTAATTGGTCGAAGTGCATTAATCGAGAAAGGTTTAGAAGTAGGACAAAATGTTTCAGTAGAGATTCTAACCTATTTTTTCAATGGGTCAAGTCTGCTTATTGAATTCGACTATATCTCTCGAAATCTCACTATTCTAGGTCAATTTGACCATACTCCTGCTGGAATTGGCAGCAGTTCTCTGATCATTAGTCACAACCTCCTGCATGATTTGATGGGTTTCTCTACATTGGTAACGATTTTTGATACCTTCCCAGATGAGTATAAAGCAAATTTTCCCCCGTTCCTTGTTCAGTTGTTAAATGATTTTGTTGAAAATCCAAAAGAGATCCTGGCTTCGAAATTTCTTGTACAGGTGAAGGATTCAGCTGATGTAGACGAAATCAAAAATAGTCTTCTTGAAAATGATTGGGTTATAAAAGTGACTACTCTTCAAGGTGAGATACGAAAAGCAAATGAACTAAAACAAATGGATTATGGTATCCCTGGATTACTTACAGCAGATTTCGTAATCTCCCTCGTAGCGGCTACCTTAGCAACATTTATTTTCATGTCGATTTTAATGGAACAACGAAAAAAGGAATTTGCTATACTACGGAGCTATGGAGCATCCCAGGGTCAAATCTATAAAGTAGTTTTTAGCGAAACAATCGTTTTACTGCTAACGTCTGTATTATGGGGATTATTTATAGGTTTAGGTTTATCTATACTGTTTAACCCTTTCTTTGGGTTTATGGATCTTTTTATTACTCCCTTAAGCGCCCTTGTAACAGGTGGTTCCCAACTTAATAGACTTTTAGTATTTGATTGGGTAGAATTACTTTCTACAATGCTTGTAACCTTTTTTGCAATGCTCATAGCAACTTTCCTTAGCGTACGGAGTGCATCAAAAGCGAAGATTTCAACTGTAGTAAGAGAATTATAAGGTGTGATAAATGAGTATAAAACATAATTCAGCAGTTCGAGAAGAAATAGAAACTCCTAAATCTTCTCATTTACTTTCTGCTAAGAATATCTATCATATTTATAGAGGTAAAGCAGAACGTGCATCCGTAGTTGCACTCAAAGGTGTTAGTTTTGACCTCGATCCTGGGGAATTTGTATCTATTGTAGGCCCCTCGGGTTCGGGGAAATCGACCTTATTACAAATTATAGGAGGTTTGATGCGTCCAACCGCTGGAGCCGTGCTTTTCGAAGGGCAAGATATCACTAAAACGCCAGAAGAAGACTTGACCATGTTTAGAAGAAGGCAGGTTGGCTTTGTTTTTCAAGAAGGGAACCTACTTCTTGATCTTTCTGCATTTGATAACGTAAATCAAAGTATGGCCCTTAATGGTCTTCCATATCAATATCGAAAGAAGCGTACGCTTGAACTACTTGATCTAATGGGTGTTTTACACAGGAAAAATCAAATCGCTAATCGTTTAAGTGGTGGCGAAAGACAACGGGTAGCAATTGCGAGAGCGATGGCAAACAATCCTAAAGTTATCATTGCGGATGAACCAACTGGGAATGTTGACTTTAGTACTAGTGTCAGGCTTTTAGAGCTTTTTAAAGAACTAAATCGAGAAACAGGTATGACCATGCTCACAGCAACACACAGTAATCATGTTGCTGGTTATGCAGATCGAAGTGTTGAACTACGCGATGGCTTATTGTTAGGTGTACATGGAAAAGGAATCGATCTTGCACAATTGGATATGTCTCGAATGGTCGTAATGGACAGCGATAATCGAGTTACCCTTCCAGCAAATATCATGGCACAATTAGAAACATTCGGGAGCCTTTGGGCTATTGATGTCGTAGACCAATCAAAAATACTTTTAACACCCTTAGAAACTCTAACTGAGCAAGCCCCAGCCATCCTTAGTGATACAACAGAAACTAAAGAATGCCCAGTCTGTGGTGCTCTCAACCCTCTTGATGGCCAGTTTTGTATCTCGTGTGGTGCAAAATTCTAAAAAATTTCCTTGTTATTCGAGCTTGAGGTTGTTGTTTCACCAAAGGCTTTATAACGCTAGAAGACATGGTCATCATTGATTTCTCCCAATGATTTCTTATTTTTAGTAGGATTTACTTTATCAACGTTTACCAATCTATAATTCTTTTGACAAGATAATGACTAGTTAAGAAACAAAAAATTATTACCGATAGAAGCTAGAAACAGTTTAACAATTGGTAATAAGACAATTCCTTTCTATAAGCAATTCTAGAAAATTCCTAACTATTATGGCTTCAAGTTCTCAAATGAATACAATGGTATTAAAGGAAGTAGACACATCAATCTATTGGACAAGCCAAGCCTTCCTTGTACCAATATTCTCATTTCTGAAACCCATCAAAAGTGATCAGCATTTTCCTAAGAATTGACAGTTATCAGAGGATCAGAGATGGGTCTAAAGTAGAGACGGATGAACGAATGACCGAAATTGCATCAGAAAATGATCAGAAGGTAAAGATATGTATCCTTAGCCATCCTAAAGAACTCGGGCATCAATTCATCCAAAAAAAGCTGAAAGAATACAAAGAAGAAGCCACTTTTCGTAATTTTGCAGCTTTGGGAATAAGTATCTCAACAATAAATCTCTTATTCGAATATAATCGAAAATTAAAACTCATCCTGCTTCAGGCGACTGGGGAAGAATTTTTAGATAAATTACGGCTATACTACCAAGGAGCCTCTGGAGCAATCATCCTTCTTAAAAGAGATAATCCTATCTCATTTGATACGGCCAAGAAATACTTTCATTACATTAAGAAGGTTACTTTAAACCCAAATGTACCTATTATCTTTGTTGATGTTCTTGAAAGAACGAAAGAAATCATTATTGAAGAGCCTGAAAAGCTAGAAGAAGAACCAAATATCTTATATTATGAAATACATGAGGACAACTTCCAGGTTTTTGATAGCATTATTGAGTTAATCATTAAACATCAAATGATGATTCAAGAATTAGTATAATTTCCTTTATTTTATTGTCGTAAAATATCAATTTTACGTCCAATTTTTTACCCATTTAGAGAGATTTTTAATCAAAATAGATAATCAATATCAAATCAGAACTACATGTGTTGAGGATAAGATCTAGTATGAAATATCGGAAGTTTGGAAAAACTTCCCTTCAAGTTAGCGAAATAGGCCTGGGAACAGAGTACTTAACGTCTCAACCTACTGATGTTATTGTTGATACAGTAGAAACAGTTTTACAATCAGGGATGAACTATATCGATATTGTGTTCACAAAACCCATTTTTCTTCAAACTTTAGGCCAAATAATTGCCTCTGAGCGGGAGAAGATCATTCTTGCTTGCCCCTTAGGAGCTGGAATGAAGGAGGGAAGACATAGAAAACTAAGATCAAAAAAAACTGCAAAATTTTCTTTTGAAGAGGTTATAAACCATTTAGACACTGATTATATCGATATTGCAATTATCCAATTTGTTGCCCCCAGTGAGTATGACAAAATAATGGCACCTCTTGGATTAATTCGATATGCTAGGGAGTTGAAAGAGACAGAAGTAGCAAAATATCTTGGAATGAGTACTCACCATCCCCCAACCGCATTACGAGCAATTGAAAGTGGAGATTTTAATCTGATAATGACTCACTATAATATCTTTTCAGAAAACGATCCCAGACGACAGAAATTATTCCAAGCATGCATCGAGCATAAGGTTGGCTTTGTTGCTATTAAACCATTTGCTGGAGGATTGTTGCTATCAAGTGGAAAGAAAGTTAAAATTCCTGCTTATAAATCTGGAGCAGGAGGGAAAGAGGTAACAATCCCTTCAGAGAGTTCAGCAATTCGTTACCTTGCGCATATATTAGATCAACCAGCAGTGTCAACTGTAATTCCTGGGGTAAAGAATCGAGAAGAATTGCTTCATAATCTCCAATATTACGATACTCCTCCAGAAGAACGGGATTATTCATCCCTAATTCAATTTTTCTCTGAAATATAATTTAGGTTTTTGCTAAACACTTTTTAGGTTAGTTATTATCTAATTCCAATGATTTAAATGACGAAAAAGTATGGTGCCATTTTAGTAACAGGAGCAGGAGCAGGAATCGGGAAGGCAACAACTTCGTATCTTGCGGAACGAGGCTTTCAAGTCATTGCTACTGATATAGATGAAGAAGCACTTCAAGTGTTTGGGGATGATGATAGAATAACGACAATAAAAATGGATGTAACTAGGAAGGAAGACGTTAAGAAGGTTTCATCAATAGTAGCTGCTAATAAGAAGGGATTGTACGGATTAGTTAACAGTGCTGGAGTTATACGATTAGGACCTGTCATTGAAGCACCAGAAGAAGAAATGATACTTCAATTTAATGTAAACACGTTTGGGATGTACCAGGTTACTAAAGAATTCTACCCTCTAATTAAAGAATCACAGGGTCGTATTGTTAATATTGGTTCTGCTGCTGGACGATTTGTAAGTCCCTTCTACGGTTTTTACTCCATGAGTAAGATGGCTGTGGAGGCTTTCTCGGACACATTACGAAGAGAATTAAAACCCCTTGGCATAAAAGTGTCAATTATTCAACCAGGGTTAGTGAGAACAACATTTTGGGATAAAGCGTACGTTGGTTCATCCTATGAGAATTCTATTTTCAAGGTACGTCTAGACAAATTTGTAAAGATGTCAGTAACTGATTCCATGGCTAAAGCAGTACCACCTGAAAAGATTGCTAAAGCCATTTATCATGCGCTTACAAGCTCTAGACCCAAAAGCCACTACTTCATATCTCACAGGAAAATAAGTCAATTGTTTGCAGAAAAACTCCCAACAAGCTGGATTGACTATATTTTGTCAAGAATCGAATAATGGGAAAAATGATGCCTTTCGCTAAAAAATATTCTAAGCATATGGAATTTCCAAAAGATGGAGAAAGAATAAAAAATTTTACCATAGAAGCAATGAAAGTAGAACACGTTCCATTTGGAGGTGGAAAATACGAGTATCCAACGGAAATAATAGTGACTGGCAAAGGAGGAAAGAAAGGTGTCAGAGATACGTTTAAGCCGTATTTTGATCAAAGAATCACGTTATTTTCTGGGTATGGAAATCCATATCAGTGTCAGGGAGGTAAAATGCATATAGAGAGTCTAGGAGAGAATAGGTACAAGATTATTGCAAGAGGGAGTTGTGTAAGGATTTTTCTTAAGAGAGAACTTGATGAATTTTTACAGTATCTGATTAAAAACAATCAATTAACAGATAAAATGGAACCACCAGAGAGGGAAGAATTAATAGAAGAATATGTTAAGAATTATCATAAAAAGACCAGGATTTAATTACATTCTTTCAACATAAAGGACAGATCCCTTACTTTAACAATTAAAGTTTTAATGCAGGTTATAATATCTAATACAAGGATTTTTTGCAGAAGATGAAGTGTTTTTAGAGGAAGCATAGTTAATACCCAAAAGCCCTCTATAAGTAAGGACAAAAAGAAGTGAAAAAAATGCCATCTATATCGAGATATCTACTCATACTATTGATGATTCTGCCTTCTGTCAATCTGATAATTATAGGCTTAGCCTCTAATTTCGTACAATCAAATGCTGAAAATCCATTTAATTTTCCAGAAAATCTATTATTATCTACAGATGATTTGTGGGAACACCACGTCGAACCAACAATGGCTTTAGGTGATGATGATAGAATATATGTTGGTTGGAAAAATGCAGTCGAACATGACGGAGGAGGTAAATCTGTAGCCTATACTTATTCTATCGATGGCGAAACGTGGCAGGAACCTGTTGATATGAATCCTTTCTGGAGTACAGGAAGTATTCAATCTGATCCATGGATGGTTTTTTTTAATCATACGTTGTACTATTCTTACCTTGAGGCAGATGGTGCACAAGGACAAATTACTTTTACTTTTACGAGTGACCATGGATCTACTTGGACTAAAATTAAAGGGACATATGGAGGAGGAACTTACGCAGATAAAGAGACTTTTACTATAAGTGAAGAAGGAACGATTTATTTAGTCTATTCTGATAGTTACATGGATGGAGATTCATATACATGGATAAAATTAAGCCGATCATACGACGGAGGGTATTCTTTTATTGAAAATGTCACCATATCTGATCAAAAAGGTATAGACGTTGGTGCTTATATCTTACCAAGTATTTCTGGTGATCTGCATGTGCTTTGGACCCATTATTTATGGGGAGATACACCTGCTCCTGATCCTGATGGAAGCTCAATTATTTATGATAAATCCACTGATGATGGTAATACATTCACAGTAGACACAGATTTTATTCCAGAATATAATGCTACCTGGTCTGAAAGAAATCCTGAAAATGGAAGATCCGCTAAACATACTTTAGCAGTAATGGAACAAGATCGAAGCACTGGAAGAATTTATGCCACCTGGGCTGACATCTCTGCCAATACCACAAACCCTAATTACGGTTGGGATGTTTATTTTAGATTTTCCAATGATGATGGATTAACATGGAGTTCAATCCAACGAGTAAATAAAGAAGTTACAGGTGATCAATGGAATCCCGATTTAGAGCTTGATTCACATGGAAATCTTCACTTCATTTATTATGATGAGGTTGAACAGAGACATTTGAAACATCGAATTTACTATCCAGAGAATAAGACTTTTTCCAGTGAATCACAAGTAAGTAATAAACCCTCTTCACCAGAATTTACAAGACCAGGGGAGTATAATTCTATACGAATCGATTCCAACGATACACCGCACATTGTCTGGACAGATACCCGTAATGGTGCTCTTGATATTTATTATTCCAAAGGAACGACCGATCCCATTGTTGCAGCAACGACAAATAATTCTTTTGAATTCTTGATTGTGATCCTTGGATTACTAGCATTTTTACTTATCAGAATTAGAAAATAAGGATCTAATCATAAAGGCCAGGTCCCTTGCGCGACCCGGTTTTTGATTATCTGGCCCATGTGATACGAATTATGTTGATTTAATACAAAATACATTTTCAAGGTTGGTTTGTTGCCATAAGGAAAGGTTTCCATAGGTTTACTCAAATCGATTGTATCAAGAAGTGTCTTTGCTTCATCAAAACTACGCGTAAAGTCCTCTACTAGCTGGTCCCATGTTTTTTGTGATAACATTTCCTTTGCTGTTTGGGTGAGTTCTTCATTGGCAATCCTATTTGCTTCTTCCCAATCAGTTGGTTCATCTTTAATGTTCTTCAAGAAAATATCCTGCCAGATGATCATGTGATGAAGAATTTCGTAACTTGAGAGGGAATTAGCAATAGGTTTCTCGATAGCTTGATTATGGGTTACCCCTTTGAAAACTTCTAAAACACTCATATGAGTACAATCCCCCACCATTGATTCTTTAACTACTTCATTCAAAGCATCCATGATCTATCATCACCTATTTTGCTAGTAATGGTGTGTAGAGTTTCTTTGAGTAGTCCTTTAACATTCTACGAGCAGAAAAGTGGGGCAAAATAGTCAGTGCTGCTTCACGCATGACACGTATCCATTGGAAAGGAATATTCGAATCATAATCATAAAATAAGGGAATAATCTCATTCTCTAACACATCGTAAAGGCTTTTAGCATCATTCCAGTCTTGGGCCCCCCGACTCTTTTCCTCAATGTTCTCTGGGTTAATTGCCCACCCGTTCTTTCCGTTGTATCCTTCAGCCCACCAACCATCCAAGATAGAAAAGTTGGGGATGAAATTCATACTGGCTTTCATGCCTGAAGTTCCTGAAGCTTCTCTATAACGGATTGGATTATTTAACCAGACGTCCACTCCTTGTAATAAAGCCTTAGCAGTTTTCAAATCGTAATTTTCGATAAACGCGATTCGATGACCTAATTCTGGGTTTCGTGAATGATTAAAAATTTGTTGGATCAGTGATTTTCCCGCATCGTCCGCAGGATGAGCTTTCCCTGTGAAGATGAATTGAACTGGTCGATATGGATCGTTGACAATCTTTTTCAAACGCTTTAAATCGGAGAAAATCAGACAAGCTCTCTTATAGGTGGCAAAACGGCGTGCAAAACCAATAGTCAGTACATTTGGATCCAAAAGGGCCCCATTTACAAGAGCCATTTCTTTGTCCCAGTAGCCTTCTTGGAGATTCCTACGAGAGTTTTCTCGCATCCTCTCGAATAAGCGTTGTTTAGCTCTGAGGTGAAACTCCCAAATATGATAATCAGTGGTAATATATTTATCAAACATCTGTTCCCAAAACTTCGGGTCATCATGGTGTGATATCCAATCTTCATTAACCAATCTAAACATGTCTTGATAGATGTGGGAAACAAAACTTGGGACATGAGTGCCGTTCGTTACATGATCAAGGGGATGAAAATCATCGTATTTATTCTGCAATTCTGTGAATAATGGAGTAAACATCTTATTGGTGACTTCTTCATGTAACTTTGCTACCGCATTAAATCGGGACGCCGATCGCATAGCTAGCACAGTCATATTATACCCCGCACCAGCCCCATGACCCAAATCATATGAACCAAGAGAGTGTAAATTTTCTTTGCCCAATTCCTGAGTTAGTTCACTAAAATAAGTATCAATCATCCAGAATGGAAAAACGTCGTGCCCTGCAGGAACAGGTGTGTGGGTGGTAAATAGAGTTTTGTTCCGAACTGATTGTAATGCAGAATTGAAATCCATACCCTGATCCACCAGCTCTCGAATTCGTTCTAGGGATGAAAAAGCGCAATGACCTTCGTTCAAGTGATATATAGCGGGTTTAATACCAATTTTATTAAAAAATCGAACAGATCCGAATCCTAATAAGAGCTCTTGTTGAAACCTTAGTTCGGAGCCTCCGCCATACAATCTATCGGTTAGATCACGATACCATGGGACATTCTCCTCTATATTTGAATCTAGTAGGAAAAGCTTCACTCGCCCAACATCCACTTTCCAAACGCGAACGACAACATCCACTTCATTTTTAAAATTCACACTAACCAATAATGGTTTATTTGTACTAGGATCAATCACCTCCTTGACGGGGAGGTCATTAAAATCATATTCCCTGAAAATTTCCTCTTGCCAGCCATTTCGAGTTGAGCTAATTTTTTGGGTAAAATACCCTTCTTGGTAGAGGAATCCCACTGCAACAATCGGAATCCCCAGGTCTGATGCTTCTTTAATGTGGTCACCCGACAGAATGCCTAATCCACCGGAATAAATAGGGATAGAATTATGTATTCCATACTCCATACTCAAGTAAGCAATAATTTTATCCGAATGTTCAGGATATGTTTCATTCCACCATAGATGAGTAGCTTCTTTTTCCATTTCGGTTTTAAAATGCTTCATTACGTTTTCATATCTATTGATGAAATTTTTCTTCCCCGCCATTCGTTCAAGCCGTTCATCGCTAATATTTCTCAGAATATAAACTGGGTTGTGTTGGCTATGCCAAAGTGGTGGATCCAGGATTCTGAACATCTCACGTGCATCAGCATTCCA
>JBHLPQ010000019.1:0-32663 GCA_048939265.1 Promethearchaeota archaeon | reverse complement strand
ACTCGGATAGTTTTTTTACCAAGTTTATAATAAACAAAAACGAATTTTAATCGTCGCTCTCTCTTAATCTCTTCTTTAACTTCTATTTTTTCGATTTTTTTAATAATTTCTTTGGGAGCGTGTTTGTCTTTCTTCAATTTCTTTATGAATTCTGCTGCACCTAAAAACATCTTTTCCCATGCATTGAGTAACTCATCACCAACAATAACTTCCCCTGTTTTTCTTGAAACCAAGTGATTTTCAATTTCAATTCCATGGGTGAAATATAATTCCGTTTTAAGGGAATAATCTTTCATGGTCATGCTTTCCCCCCATTTAATAATTCAAGGAAGGTTTTATCCTTTAAACGTGGTTTTTTTCGCCTTGATTTGGTAACTCTTTCGATGGGGTTCAATGATTGCATTGATAAATCGCTGATTTGTACCAGGTTTGTTATTGGACTAAGGGTGATATTTTTGTAGTTATCCTTCGTTTCAAGAATATATGAAAATTTTCGATCTACTTGGCCAAAAGAAAGAACCTGAACGGAGAAATCTTTGCTTTCTGGCTTAGCAAGATCAATCGTCCCAGTAGTATTTTCTTTTGTAAGAATTTCCTTTAAATTTTTTTGTAAGACCTGTAAATCGGTTGAGTACCCTTTAGAACTTGTTTTATGTTTATATTCCTCCTGAATATACCAGGAAGGTCGGATGATACTCAAAGCATTTCCACCAAGTATCTTTGCAGCTGCTGTTAATGGATTAATATCTGCACCATTACTTTCAATAAGCGTTTTAAATTTATATGAAAATAGGAATGTAATGAAATCAGCTGCTTGTAAAACACCAAAGTAATTTGAATCTGTTCCAAACAATATTTTATCTTCCCACCCATTTACCCTTACAACATTTTTGAAATAGATCTCAACGTCCTTTCCTCGCATTCCTGACGTTTCAGCGAACATATGATCTTTTTGTAGACAATCAAATATTTCTTTTGAGCTATAATCAAAGGCAGAATGTCCTAAGACAACATTGATTGGATAATCTACCTCTTGTCGTGCTTGTTCTGCAATAGAAGTGATGTCTACTGCTACTCCTTTATTGGGAACATCGAAAATAATTGGTATCGAAATCTCTCCAGCTGTTTGTAAGACTTCCTTACAGGTTACAGAAACAATATTCTCAATCCAGCCTTGTGACATAGGGTGCAGCTTCAATCCCCTCATTCCTAGACTAACTGAAGACTTAACTTCGTCAGCAGCTCCTTCATCTGTTATATCTACACGACAAAATGGAATGAACCGAAAAGAAAAGTCAAAAGTCTGGGTTTGATGACGAACATATTGATTACTTTTAACAAATTTTGGAGAGGTTTGTTTATGAAAAATATCATTAAAGGGAAAACAAACTATATGATCTACTATCCATCCTCGGCTTTTAACACTATTTGATTCTAATAACTTTTGGACAGCAGGGAGTAAGGGTCGTGATAGGGCCTCTGCTTTTGGTAGAGTAACATAATATTCTTCTTGATTTTGAGTTATTCGTCTATGAATTTCATATTGCAATTTTTCGTAGAGATTAATAATATCCTGAGGACGATTTACTCTCTGGGAGGCGCCTTTTGTCGTTTCAATCTTAACTCTGCCTATATGGGTATGGAAATCCACAAGAGGGAGATGAAACGGTGAGTCATGTTCATCTAAGACCTCAATCACGTTGTCTCACAGCCTTGATATCTTTTTCAGCAATATTAGAATATCTTTTTCTACAGCATCAATCAAATTCCCGTTAAATAATTAAATTTATTGGAAAATTAACTCAAATATTTATTTGGTTTAGACTTCATAGAGATATTCCTTAATAATTAAGGGATTCTGTACAGACTTTTAAAAAACTGCCGAGCTTGACGCATCAAAACAACCCACGGATGATCTTCTTTATTTACATTTTTTGTTAAAATTGACTGGAATATAGACTGATCGACTGACAATTGTTTGATCATTAAGGCTAAAACTGGCAATACCAAAACTCCCAAGGAAGATAAACGATAATATTTTGTTTTATCTAGATCTTCCTCTAAGCTGAAAGGAGCCAACTTCCTTAGATTACTAGTAATAGAACCTTCAAAATGACTGGCAATCTCGTTTTGTGAAAGGCCTGTGTTTAAATTTAGATAATCCCACATTAATTCTTCTAAAATTTTAAACGTTTCAGTTCCACTTTTACCACTGAATGTTTTCGTGATATCTAGTTCCAGTGGCTTACTCATCCGTATTTTGCTTGGTTCTTTTCCACTTTTTAAAGAAGACCAGAATTTCTCAGTAATTCTATTACTTTCAATGATTGAATTATTGAGGAATCGGACTAAATTCTCCTCTCGATCTCCTGAAATATAGCCTATAAACATCAAGTTTTCCCACTCTACCCCATGCATTGGATCTTTGATAAGATACATAATGAGAACGTATAATAAAGCAATAAGACCTAATGGACTAATGGAATGGAAAGAAACTTTAGTAGAACTAATCATTTTCACTCTTTCGCGTTCAAGAATCCCAACATTAACCAAAGAAGTGATTAATCCTCGAACTTTTGCAGGAGTAGCTTTGGTATCTTTCCCTAATAAGGCTGAAAAAATATCCGTAATTCCTTGAACGGTATTTTGATCAGCTCTTTGACCCAAATAAACCGCTATGAGGCAAAGAGCTCGGTTATAATTCTCTAAAACTGTGAATGTTTCAACAAGTTTAGCAAAAGGATCTTCTTCGGAATCCATAATATCTGATCCTAAATTTTTATTGCCCCTCCCAGACATCAAAAGCTGAAGCATCTCGGTCAAAGTCACACAGACTTAAAATCCCTTTCAGACAATTCTGTTGGTATTCCTGATGTTCCTCGCCTGCAGCTCTTAATGCAACAGTTGGAAAAATGTCTTTGACCAATTTCTTAAGTTCATCAATGAAGAATGAACTCACTTTTTCCTGATAATTCTTTAAGTTTTCAGGAGCTAAATCATACTTATTCAGATAAACAACGATAGCTTTTGTTGGGATTTCGAATCCACGATAAAATTTGAATTGTTCCTCAAGATCTTCACTTAGATCAAACATACAAAGAAATCGATTAGCATTTCGCAAAACATAGACCCGATAATAATCAGTAATGGGTGTTTGATGCCCCCCAGTCCCATAAAGAACGTGGATAAATCCTTTTGAGGTGAAACGAATAAAATCGACGGTCTGTGTTGTGTACATTTCTGGGCCACCTGGTGCGCCAGCAAGGATCTTTTCATCCGTTTCAGCTAAAGAATTCATAAAAGACACGAAGACTGACGTTTTTCCGCAGTTCATTGTTCCTAAAATTCCAATGTTAACCAATGTTTGACCTATCCTTACGCGATTTATTTCCACAGCTGAATCTATTGACTTAATAATTTTTACTAAAACGTATTCTCGTGGGAATTAAATATCTTCTAATTACTCTAGCATTAATTAGGAGCAATTTTTTAATATATCATATGATCAATAAACTCAAGTTGATAAAGTTAATTTATTCACTTAAATCGAATATTTTCGAATTTATTCCTCTGAAATTAAAATAATTAACATTTAATCTTTCTAATTTGATAAATGGTGTTGATATGTCAGATCCTGAGTTTTATTTAGGAAGAATAGGGGAGGAGCAGTTTAAATTACCAAGTACAACCTTTTTAACTCATGCAGCTATTCTTGGGGCAAGTGGTTCTGGGAAAACTGTAGTATGTAAATCAATAGTAGAAGAAGCTATTAGGGCGGACATTCCTATTATTGCAGTTGATCCAAAGGGAGACATCGGAGCATTAGGTATTGGTCTTGGCGAGTTTACAAAAGATAAATTGTTAGTTCATGCGGAAGTAGAAGCTGAAGATCGCGGGGGTGGAGATCCAGGACAAATAGCCGAGGATTGGATTGAACTTTATCAGGATAAGTTGGAGGATTCTTTTGGAGATGAATATGCCGAAGTTGAGAAAGATTTTTCTGATAAAGTTGCTGTTATTCTTATTACTCCGAAAAATTCCGCAGGAGTCCAAATATCCTTGACCCCAAACTTTGAAAAACCTCCAAATTATAATGAATTGATAACAGAATCTCCTGATGCTCTGTTAAGTAGTTTAGATTTAAAAATTCAATTATTACTCTCTCGCTGTGGAATTGGCACGAGTTCATCTACTGATAATCGAGTAATTTTCTTAAGTAATTTGATCAGAAATTTTTGGGAAGAACGTAAACAAAAAAATGTGGAACTGGATCAACTCATTGAAGGAATCCAAGATCCTCCATTCCCAAAGGTTGGTTCCTTATCAGTTGATAAATTCATCTCTAAAACCAAACGATCAGAATTAGCGAGGAACATAAATGCACTTATGGTTCGTGCAGTTCCAGGAGTGGATCTTGATTTCGATAAAATGATAGATTTAGCAAAAAAACAAAAGAAGACCCCGATAATTGTTTTTGATTTACGGAAGATTACTGATACTGATGAGAAAAATAATTTTGTTGCTGAAATACTTGGAGAAGTTCAACGGTGGGTTTGGTCAAAAGGTGGAACTAGTAGGTTACGAGCTATCTTATACTTTGATGAATTATATGGTTTTATGCCTGCTGGTGCATTAAGTCCACCCTCTAAAACTGCTTTATTAATAATTTTAAAGCAAGCCCGAGCAGCAGGCCTGGGTTGTGTCTTAGCTACACAAAATCCTGGTGACCTTGATTATCGAGGACTTTCAAATATTGCTACGTGGGTTTTAGGAAGATTAGCTACGAATCAGGATATTGCGAAAGTCGAAGGAGCATTAAAACCAGTTTTTGAAGGAGCAGGTGGAAGCCCCGAAGAATTTTCAAAACTAATGGGTTCAATAAGAGCGTTGAAACCTGGTAATTTCATTGCTTATAACCCAAAATATGGAGTTAATAAGCTTAAAACTCGTTGGTTACTCAGTCTGCATAAGGGCCCCTTAACAGATAACGAGATAAAGGTTTTGACGCTCAGACCACCTAAGCCAAAGAAGAAATCAAAGCCAAAAAAAGAAGTTGCTATAGCTGAGGTGGTCGAAGAGGCACCAAAAATAGAATTAGAATTTAGTAAGAAAAAACCTGCAACGGGGAAGATTACAGAGCGATTTCTTAGCCCTAAAATTCCTCTAAAAGGAAATCAACGCGATACTATTCTGTTTAATCGATTAAGTATAGCTGGTGATCCAAAGAGCGATGGGTTTAAAGTTGAATTTGGAAAAGCAACAAATTTTTACTCCCCCATTTATTACTCAACAACTAAAATTAATATCAAGCGGACGATTAAGGAAGGCTCTCTTGATTTTCCAGTAGAAATAGTTGAAGAAATGACTCGGTCATTTGATTTGAGCAGAAAGATTGAATGGAATGCTACAACGATTGAGGGTATTCATGCATCATCATTACCCCCTTCAGACTTACAAATCCAACCTCTTGATGGAATTCAGTTCTACAAACTCGAGAAGGAGATAATTACGAAATTACCTGATAATATAATTTGGTATTTTACACAAAATCCATTCAAAGAAGCAGAAACATTATATTATCATCAATTACGAGAATTTGAAAAAAATGAAGTTGAAAAACTAGCAGGAAGGAAAGTAAGAAAGGAACTCTCAAAGTTATCAAATCAAATCAGTCGTTTCGAAGAAAGGATGGAAACTGAGAATCGAAAATTAGATGAAACATTGATTAGGTTAGAAACTCTTCAAGCTGAGAAACGCGCCCGAGATGCTGAGGGGAAATCAAGTAAAGCTACTGAGCGTTCAATCGAATCTAGTGAGACAAAAATCGCAAGACATGAAGAAAAGATTCGAGAACTGAGGGATAATATTAAAGAGATTGAGAGTCAGCGTCAAGATCTCATGAAAGAGCAAGAAGCAGCTTACGAGGAATTTCATAAGGCAATTGCACGATTAAAATCAAAAGGGGTTCCTCAAGACTTTCTTCGCCCTGGTAAAGCCGATGTTTCTATCTCTGAAAAGGCAATTTATTGGATTCCAAGATTACTAGTACCTATTACATTAAAAAGGACTAATGGAGAAGGAGATGTAGAAAAACAGCTTATGATTAATTTGAACTTGTACAATGGAAACGCAGATATTGCCTGCGATGGATGTGGCCCACAAATTAGTACAGAGAATTACTACCAGTCCTTACTGGAAGCAGAAATATCTCCTCCTATTTTTGTATGCTTAGAATGCTTAAAAACTTTCTGTAGTGAGCATATAACATTCTGTTCTGACTGTGGAAAGAAAGCTTGTGTTGATCATTCGCAGGAATGTGTGGTCTGCAAGAAACCCATGTGTACAGCGTGTGGTGTTGTTGACGAATCGACTGGTGGGATCCTTTGTAATGAACACTCTTGGAATTGTATTGTTTGTGGAAAAGGCTTTAGTGCTGAAGTTCCTTATAAAATGGGCCACACTGAGCAAAAACCTGTCTGTGAGGATTGTGAACCTGATTATTTGTTCACCTGTCCTGAGTGTGGTCAAGTAGAAGCTATAAGTACGGCTAAAGTTTGTGACGGTTGTGGAAAACATTTCTGTCTTGAGCATATGACTAATTGTAAAAAATGTCAAGCGTTGGTCTGTAATGAATGTGGACGTGTCAAAGTCAAAATTAAAAACGAAGAGGTAGTCGCTCGCTGTGTAAATTGTTCTTAGTTCTTTCATTCTTTTTTTCTTTTGACTTGTATCAAATTATTAAAGATTTTTAGTGAATAATTCTTGTTCTGCCTCGATCAAAATGATATTAAACAGTGAAAACAGATCGAATTATTACATATCCAAAGTTTTTGAGGGTCATTAATGGAACATCCAATTGCCTATTGTGGATTAAATTGTCAAGACTGTCCTGCTTATATTGCAAAACGTAACAATAATAACGAACTTCGCATAAAAACAGCGAAAACTTGGTCAAGCCATGGTTTTCAAGTAGAACCTGATCAAATTAATTGTGACGGTTGTCATTCAGAAGGTGAGTTAATTGAATTCTGTTCAACTTGTCTTGTCCGGAATTGTGCTGTAGAAAGGGAATTAAACACTTGTGCTAATTGCATTGATTATCCTTGTACTGAAAAGCTTGAAAAACTATGGGATCAGATTAAATCTCCTCAAGCTAAAAGCACACTAGATGAATTACGTCGTTTAAGCTGATCAGTAAACCAGCTGGTAGCATTAACAATCACAGATACACATTATCTAGTACTGAAGCGTTACTCACCGCTTTGGGATGTATTGGTCTTTGAAAGAATCTTTACAAATTATTCGTGAACTTATAATTCTTTCTCGGCCTGAATGGGGATTTATTTTTGCGGGAGTCGCTTATATGTTAAGTCTTTTCTATTTACTACCCTTGGCTTCCCTTTCTGTCGCTTGGTTGTCCGTTTATGCGTTCGCATGTGGCCATTTCAGTCTTAATGGTTTTTTTGATAGAGATTCTGATGCATTAAATCCCCGTCGGCTATCACTCCGTAATCCTCTAATCTCCTCGGATGTCCTTTCAAGTAAAATAATTTATCTCTGGGTTAGTATTGTGTGGTTATCGGTTATTCCTCTCAATATATTTTTCATTCCCGAATCACTGACTTTACCTAAACTACCGCTAGCCTTTGGAGCATATACTTTGGCAGTTGGAGGATCGATAATTTATTCAGTTCCTCCTTTGAGATTAAAAGCAAAGCCATTTTTGGACTTAATTGTCACAGTCTTAATAATCGGATTTTTTATCCCAGTCTATATTGGATTATTGGGATTTGATACGATCGTAGACATTAAACTTCTATTTTATGGGATCCTACTTTGTATCTTGCTTGTCGCAGGAATTCACCTACCAACAATCCTAACAGATTTAGACGTAGACGAACAAATTGGTGAGACAACTACAGCTGTCTATTTAGGATGGAGAAAAGCCTCTTATCTCACCTCTGTGATTATAGGTGTTAGAGTGGTTGGATTTGCCATAATTAATATTATACTGATGAATGAAGGAACCCTCATTCCAACATTCATTCCCTTTTTATTGGGACTAATAGAGCTCATATTAGCCTGGAATTTAGCCCGAAAGAAAAATCGTGATGCAGCCCTCCTTCTCTGGAAAATTGTAATCCTCACCAGTGTTGTGGGAGGAATCCTTTTTGGGTTACTTTACACCCCTAAATAGGCTAATATCAATGTCAGAGGATTCAATAACGGAGTTTATATTAAATTAAATCTTCAAGTAAATTAAGGAAGTCCGTATAGGGGATAGCTGTCCAACTTTCTGCAAAAGTTGCCCCTGCTGCTCGAGATAGTAAAGATACTTTCGCAGCTTCAGTCTCGTTGTTAGCTTCAAATATGTCTAAGAAATCATATGGCCCGAGTATGGCATAGTGTGAGATCCATTTAATGTTTGGTACTTTTTTCTTCACCATTTCAAGCCATTTTCTCCCTTGTTCCTTCCGTGTTGCTAAATCCTCTTCATCGAAATCAAATTTTGTCGCTAATATATACTTCGGCATAATCTCACCATTTTTTTGATCTGTAAAAAGGTTTTCCACTTTTAATAAGGTGTTTTAGAAAAGCACCCATATCTCTTAATGAGGTTGTAGATCAACATTTAATGGTTTTGTGTTTTTTATCTTTTCATACAGGTCAATGATTTTTTTTACTTCTTCTTTTATCCCAGAAAGTTCAAAAATCGTTGCGCCTGCACCACCATATACCCCACCTGCACCGATTGGATAAACTTCGACCATTCCTAGAGTTTGAATTGCCTCAATTTCAGAGAATATCTCCCCACCTACAATGGGGAACAGACCAACTGGCATTCCACGAACATAATCGATCGCCCTTTGTCCCCCTAGATCAGAGACGATATCTGTTACAGAATAAGGAATCATTTTGCCAACGGAGATGGGGACGAGTATTTTAATTCCTCTTGCTACAGCTCTAGCATAAACAATTCCTATTGTTCCACCTGCTGGATGTGCACACAAAACGCCAGCTATCCAGTCAGGACCGAGTGCATTACCACCTTTGATTACAAGGTCTGCTTTTTCTATTGTTTTATCCATTGGTTCAAACCTTGGCTCTCCATTGTAAAAAGCTACTTCAGGAGTTCGTGTAGTAGAATTACTAGCCCAAAGAGTGCCATCAACAATTCCTGCAACATAATTATCAACGTTAACTTGGAAATCTGTATTATTTGTAACCTCCAGCATTTCACGAAGAATATAAGCATTAGTAATTCCTCTACCAAGAGCTATAACCCCATTTTCTAATGCTTCTTCTACATCGGGGTGGTTTAGAATAGTTTTAGCGATAAATGCTCGAGCCTCCCATGGATTAAAAACGAATTGACATCTCATTTTAAGTACACCTTTATTCACTATTCTATTTGTCTAAAATTACTTGCTGTAATGAATATTTTGAAAGAAATAAAAATCTAATAGTATCTAGAATTAACTGCCTTTACCAGTGATAGATCAAACTCGAACGTGTTTGAGTTCTTCAAGTGGTTTTTCTAAGACATATTCCCGATCGATTTTCCAATAATGGGTATCAAAGTCAAAATTCTCAGGATAGAACCAATAAATCATAGAAGCATCTGTTGAGGTGTCCAGAGAGTAGGTGTTAAAAGATTCAAAAAGTTTCCAGATTGCAAAAGCCAGTTGATGTTCATGGAAACCTGGAAGAGCCCCACCCCAAAATAAGAAACCATCGGTTGTTAAAAGATCCAGTCCGAACCTAAAAGGTGGAGGTGCCTCACTAATGAGATTGAAGAATTGGTAGCTTCTCTCTTTAGCTGAATTCGGAACCCAGAAGAGGCGTGTATTGACAAGGTTAAACAGAATTCGGTCAAATCGTGACCGAATACTTGAGATTAAGTTATCAAAAACTAGATTATACTTGAGATGCACATTTGTTCTGGTTAAGCTAAATTGTCTCATTAATTCAGCTTGTTTAATTTCTGGATTTTTTGTTAATTCTCGTAAAATATTGAAATCGATGGGGGCCCAATTTTCCAACTTCTTTTTTTGGGGTTCAGGAGTGGGAAGAGTTGCCGGTTGATTATCTATTAGCCCAAGCCATTCTTCCCAATTGAAATTCCACTTCTTTAGAAGAGGGTCATAGAAGTTTAAATCGGGAAAAGCCTCCATCTGGTAACCTAAACTTGGTAGAAAATTTGTTTCAGTAACATATTCCTCTTCTTCCACAGTCTGAAATAACTCTTCCATCAACGGAGTAGTTTCTGGAGGGATATCAAACTGTACAAATAATACAAACCCATCACCATAACCCCGACCTCGATAGTGGGTATATGGATGAATATCGCATAAATTTTCCAGAAGAGTGAGATTATCAATATTTTTGACTGACCAAATTACTGTTACTCGTTGCAATCCAAGAGCTTTTTTATTATAGATGGCTATTGGTGTTCTTACCACTCCCCGTGAGCGAAGATCCACCAATTTCCTTTTTGCTGTCGGCCATGAAACTCCTAACTCGTCTGCCAAATCTGAATAAGAGATTAAAGGATTTGACTCAAGTTTTAGTATTATTTGATAATCTTCAGGAGGAATCATTAGCTGACTGCCTTATACATACATTTTTCTCTAAACCATAGACGCAAGTGGGTCTCCTCCTCCAGAACCGCCAGGAGGATCAAATTCAAATTCAGCTGTTCCTGTTGAAACCCCGCCAGTTGACAATTTTGTATAGATGGATAAAATATAGAAACCTGGTTCAAGTACATGATCATAAAAGTGAATTTGGCCAAAATGAACAAGAGATTCTCTTGTCATAATGTTCCATTTATATGAGAACTCTAAACCAGAGGGAAGAATCAGAGTAACGTACAGTTGAACTAGGTGAGGACCGGGATGTTCAAAGCGGAGATTAAATGAGGATACAATGTCAAGAACCTCATCATCGTCGAGGTCAGTGTAATATGCATCTGTAATAGTTAAAGTAACCGAATTTTTTTGATTATTACTTATAAGAGTTACAGACTCATATCCAGAAACAGTGCTAATCGTACTAAGTGCGAGTACCCAGAAAATAAGAAGGTAAAGTTTCTTAATCGACATGGGGAATGATTAGACATGCCTTTTTAAAAAGATTTTGAAACAAATCGATCTTCAGATATTGATCTCGGTAGTGTAAATTTTGACAATTATTTATTAGCTTGGATCTTTTCTACCATATATAAGGATTCTGAAAAAATCACTCTTAATCAGCTATATCTATTTAATTTAAACTAATTCATACTCAAAAATTAAAGCAATTTAGGTAATAGAACGAATTTACATAAACCCTAGCATTTTGGAATTATTCTAGAAAAAATTATAAACACTCCTAGAATTATTCTATATTTTGTATCAAAAAGCTCTAGAGAAGTTATTCGGATTTTCTGAATATTTAAACAAAGAAATCTATAAGATCCTTTAGAGTTTTTAACATCAATCAATATTAATAGGTGAATTAAAATGAAAAAAAGAGTACTAATCTTTAGTGCACTACTGTTCATGATATTTACTCTCCCCACATTAGCATCAGGAGCAGTAAGGATCGAACATATTGGAACAGAATATCAAGGGTATCCTTTCAATTTCCAAGATTTCCCTGAAGATTTCAGTACAGGGATTTTACCATGGGATCTTGATATAATTGATCGGGAACTCGTTGAAGAAACTGGCGAAGGTGTGTATGTTGCTGTCTTAGATACAGGCTTAGTTTCAAATTGGAATTGGTACTTCCCAGAGGAACGTATCAAGACCGAATGGGGTCGTGGTTTTGTAGATAAAGGTGTCTTGAGAGAAGACAAAACTGGTGTATTTGTATCAAAAGTTGTAGAATCTGCAGATTTCATTGGTATTCATCCCCATGGCACCCATGTAACAAGTACAATTATTGGATACAGCATTAGAGGAACTAATGTAAGAGGAGTTGCACCCGAAGCAACTATTATTCCGGTAAAAGTATTGGAATATTATCCTAATTTAGAAGATGATGATGGCATCAAAGGAGTAACGTTCGGAACTTCTGAAGCAGTAGCAGCTGGTATCGATTATGTCACTGATTTAGCGATTGCTCACTCTGAAAGTAGATTCATTATCAGTATGAGTCTTGGAGCTGCTGGAGAAGAGATCACTGAAGTCGAACAAGCTGCTATTGATCGTGCCATTGCAAATAATGTTATTGTCGTTGCTTCAGCTGGTAATGAAGGTTCTGCTGGTATGGGTTCTCCAGGATCATATGGCCCAGTAATTTCTGTCGGTTCTTCTGGTTGGGCTTGGACTGACTATTGGTGGTGTGGCGAATGGGTTTTCTTTGATGGCACAAACCTATGGATCTCTGGAAATTTCTGGACTACAGACGTCCCTGAAGACAATGTATACTTAAGTTATATCAGTGATTTCAGTAGTCGGGAAAGAGATGATCTTGGATGGGATCAAGAACTTGATCTTGTCGCTCCTGGTAGCTGGGTGGTTGGTCCATACCCTGATCAAGGCGCCCTTCCATGGTGGTCAGAAGGTGCTTCTAGATACCATGATAATGGTGCATGGGACTATTATTTTGTTGGTGGAACTTCAATGGCTTGTCCTCATGTATCTGGTGTCGCAGCTCTGATGCTTGAGGTCAACCCAGGTTTAGTACAGCATGAAGTCGAAGCCTTATTAATGTCCAGCGCTGATCCATTACCATTTTCTGGAACAAAAGATGTAGTTGATCCTAACCTTGGTGTCATTTCTGTCTCCTGGGGATATGATGGATACGACGCTGTTGGTGCTGGGTTATTACAAGCTGATTCTGCAGTCTTAGCAGCAGCACCCTAAAAGCGAAATAATAATCTCCCCCCCCCTTTTTTTTCTATTACTAAGTATGAAAATGCTATATCTCCTTAGGAAAATTAAGCAGTGACAGGTAAATAGGAAATTATCTGCTTACTTGTTTTAACATAAGATTTTTTTCTGACTAAGGGTAGATTGTAAAAGCCTCAGGATGTATTGTGGTTGAATGGGGTTTTGATGGATTTGATGTAGTAAAGTGGGATTTAATACAGGCTAATGTCGCTGTGGCAGCTGTAAGTGATCCACAAATTAGACAAATACCCCCTTTTCTCTTTTCTATAAATTGTAGATTAGCTTTTAACTTAGGAGAGAGAATTCATTTCAGATGATGTTGTCAAATAGATTTTTTCCATTGATAATTCCATCTGACATTATTATTATCTATAAGAACCATCCAATCAAGAAAGTATTATTATATTTATCTGAGGAGATCTCAAGAGAAAACTATAAACTAATTTATTCAGTAATATTTGTAACAACTAGTATTATGTAGGTTTTGATTGTGCCTTCTAACAACAAAATTATCGGGACTACAAGCCAAAAAGACTTAGTACAGATGTATATGGATTATGTATCGAAGTATAAAGCAGAATTTTTTGATAATCTTGGGTTAGGAGTAGTCCAAGGACAAAGAGAAAAACTAATGATAAGAATGCTAGAGGGTTCTAGGGAAGGAGAATCCCCTCTAGAATTAATTGATTGTCATACTAGTGGAGGAGTGTTTAATCTAGGCCACCATCATCCGCTAATTAATAGAGCGTTGATTGAAGGTTTAGAAGCAGGCCTCGACATAGGAGATCATCACCTCCTGAGTGAACAAAGAGCATTACTCGCCAAGCAGATGGCTAATTTATTTCCAGGGGATATTTGTAAAACGATGTTTTCTGTTGGAGGTGGAGAAGCCATCGATTTAGCTATCAAACTTTCTCGGGCTTTCACAAAAAAGAAGAAAATAATTTCTGCTAATAGAGCTTACCATGGAGTTACTGGATTTGCTCTTGGTGCTTGTGCTTCTAGTTTCAAAGAGCCATTTCTTTGGAGCTTACCTGATTTTCAACAGGTTCCTTTCGGAGATATTGAACAATTGAAAAATATAATTGATGAAGAAACTGCTTGTGTGTTATTTGAAACGATCCCCGCTACGGGGGGAATTCTTATCCCTCCTGAAGGATATTTTGCTGAAGTAAGGGAATTATGTGATGAAATAGGAGCTGTTATGATAGCAGATGAAGTCCAAACAGGATTAGGACGAACAGGTCAACTTTGGGGAATTTATGGAGGATTGTATCCCAATGAAAAAATCGTCCCAGATATGATTGTTCTTGCTAAAGGAATGAGCGCTGGAGTTTATCCTCTCTCAACTACCAGCTATAAGCCCAAATTTGAAGAGGTGTTTGAGGATGACCCTTTTCTGCATATCTCTACTACAGGAGGGTCAGAGTTAGGGTGTTATGTAACACGAAAAATGTTAGATATTATTTCTCAACCAACATTTCTGGAAAACATCCGTACTCAGGGAACTAAATTTGGTAAGGGTCTTATAGAACTTCAGGAGGAGTACTCTGAGAAGATTATAGATGTTCGTGGACGTGGACTCATGTGGGGTATTGAATTTACCGATGAATTCACATCATTATACTTCACCCTTTCAATGATTAAGAATGGTGTCTTTTGTGATTATTGTGGGAATCAAAAGGTCACCAATAAGTTTCTACCACCGCTTATTGTCCAATCTCACGATATTGAAGAAATTCTCCTAAGGGTGAAAAGAACCTTGGAACAGTTAAACTAGGTGTATTTATGAAGATTGATAGGATTTTATTACAGAAATTCGAGAAATCAATTGATACTATAGATCCTGAAAGGGGGAAGGTTCCAATAAGTATTCTTGGATATGGGGAGATCAGTTTGGTGTTTGAGCTAGTGAATGATAATCAACCTATTGCTTATAAACGACTCCCTATTTTTGACACAGAATTACAGGTAAATAGACATATTAGTGTATATAAAATGTATCACCAGATTCTGCAACGACTAGGACTTACCCTCCCAGCTTACGATGCGGTCTGGATTCCCTCCCAGAAAGGAAATATTGCCCTATATTGTGCTCAGGAAAAAGTAGGGAGTGATACTGTTGGGCACAAGATCATCCACCATTCAATTCCTAGAGAAGAAATTCACACACTGATCCTTCTGATTATGCGAAACATGCACAAGATTTGGGCATTTAACAATCGAAATAAGACTTTGAAGGTTGGTTTAGATGGGCAAATTTCAAATTGGGCTGTAGTGAATTATAATCCTCGGGATCCTCATATCTCGGAGGATGACAAGCTTGTATATTTAGATACTTCGACACCAATGTTTCGGAAACACGGTATTGAAGCAATGGAACCCATTCTTTTTTTAAAAAGCGCTCCTTTCTTTCTTAGATGGTTATTAAAAGCCTTATTTCTGGAAGAAGTGGTGGACCGTTACTATGACTGGCGTCTTGTGACTATTGACCTAGTTGCCAATTTTTTCAAAGAACAACGACCAGATCTGATCCCTGGTGTACTTAAAGTAATCAATGAGTTCTTCTCAGAAGAAGCAGCAGATTTAGATATTAATCCACTTACCTTTGAGGAAGTGAAAAAATATTACGATGAAGATAGGCAAATCTGGCTGATTTTTCAAAACACCCGTCGTCTTGATCGCTTTATTCAAACAAAGCTGTTTCGAAAACAATATGATTTTTATCTCCCTGGGAAAATTAAACGATAATATTTAAGTAAAATAAACTACTCTCCCACCTGTTTTAACATAGCGATTACTTCTGACATAGGTAGATCGAGAAAATCTCCTGGGTTTTTCCCTCTCACATCTGTTAAAACAGTTTGTAGTTTTAATCCTGTTCTGCTGATGTAGTTAAGATAAGATTGATCCAATTGAAGAAGTTCATTTAATTTCATTAGGTCTTCGTATTTTGGGAGAGACCCTCCCATATCTTTCCGCAACCAGTGACCTACGGTATGTTTATACTCTTTCGGAAATTTCTCCGTCAATGCGTTCTTTGTAAATCCTTTCTTTTTTCTATGAAGGTTCAAATAGTCTGATATCATAGACTGTTTTACATTATAATACCTCTTAGTGGTAAAGTATTGTTCTTCAATAGACTCTCTTGCACCTGGAGATTGACCGATATTTTTTCTCTCAACACCTTTAAACTTGCCTTCATAGTCTTTTTTAGTATTTTTCTTTTTTATCTTAAGTTCTTCATGGATATATTCAGGTTTATTACATGGATTGATTTCTGAAAGGACAGGTATGCTTGATGTATCATCCCATAAGGATAGAGAACAAGCTGGACAAGATAGTGCTTTCGTGTAATGATGAAATTCTTTCAATCCTGTTTCACAAACAGGACAGGACATTCTGAAGCCATATACTCTCTCTGATTCATTCATGACTTCCTCTACTGAATATTCTCTTGTTTTCCATTTAACAACTATCCAATGAGGTAGCCCATTCGGATGACGGGAAATTATTTTACCAATAAGCCCCGAATTGGGATTCTTGTGGAAAACTTGTGACTTTTCCACCCGATAGCCGACAAAATCAACCCCCTCCCAATTTTGGTTTTCATATTGATGGGAAACCCGAATATTGTCTAGATTGAACCTATATCGAACAGATTTAATGTCTTTGACCAGCATGAAAATTGGTATCCAATCATTTCCTTGAGGCACAACAATTATGTTACGGATGATCCACCCATGATGGTTTAGTTGAGCGACAGAGTAAATATCTTTAATATCATGGTTAGGTAATCCCAAGAAGAAGATTCCATTGTCATCTAGAGAATTTGCTACATTATCATCGAACAGGTGAGGGTAAAATGAATGAAGAGTTTTGGGGTTTTCAAAAACCTTTATGATTATCGATTCACCTTTTGTACTAGAACTTTTAACCGATTTACTAATTGGCACAATGAAGTTATCGTTAAGAGATCGGGTTTGATATGATCGAAAAGGAATTTTTACGATCTTTTTAATCTGACAACGTTGTTTTATGATTCGAACATAATCCTTTTGTGCCTCTATCATGATTGAGCGCATTTTCACTGGATTAAAGTACCCCTCCGATATATTCTGGACTGTTTTGCAGGTAGTTCCAGAGCCAGCAAATGGATCAAGTACAAGTGCATCATTCGGAAGGCCGAAACCTAGTAAAGCTTCAACCAGTTTCTCTGGATAAGTTGCCATATGTTTATATGGAACAGGTTGAAGAGGGATTCTTAATATATTAGAAATAGTTCCGTTTTGCCTCTTAAAATCAGAAAAGTAATTCCTTTCATTCTTGGAGAACACAAAAATTGGTTCGTAGGTGTTTGTTAACCGATTTTTCACTGGAGCAGGCATATGATTTGTTTTATACCAGATGAGAGTGTCGTCTAAATTCCATCCATCTTCGACTAAATGATATGCCAATATGTAGGGAATCATAGCTAGTGGGGTGTTTCCATATTTCCTGACATATTTATCACCGATATTTAAATAAAAATTTCCCGCTGGTTTCAATTTTCGGTGTAATAACTTAAAAATCGTTATCAATTTCTCCAGATATTGCGTAAGAGTTGGTTCATTCCCTATCTGTCCATCAAACCCATAATCTCTCTGTGACCAGTAAGGCGGGGATGTGATTGCACAATCAATAGAATCGTCTTCTAGCGTAAAAAGGCTTGCCCATACATCTCCAAAAAGAATCTTATGATCATGCATCGAAGCTAGATTCCCCATTAAAGATTTTAATCCTATCTCGTGTTAATGAGTTATTGCTGTCCCTTTAAAATACAAAAGTTTTAAAAAATCTTATTCCTGATATATGAGACTTAGGGATGAGATCAATTTGAGATACTCCACTCACATAATTCTGATTGTATTGTTAATACTTTTTTCTTCTCCAAGCACGATAACTTATTCTACTGTTAAAGGAATCGAGGAAGAAATAAAAAACCCAGCAAAATTTGTATGGGATACAGCATGGGTACCTTTTGACGCAGATCCCGCGACAGGTGTCTGGAGTATGGGGCCAACCGTTACTGAATTGGTCTACGAAAGATTAGTCGACTTCAAAGGGAATCAGGTAGTTGAACTTGAAGGAAGACTTGCAACAGACTGGATATTATCACCAGACGGATTAAAATATATTTTTTACCTCCGTCAAGGAATAACCTTTCATGATGGAACTCCCTTCAACGCTTATATTATGAAATATTCTTTAGATCGAGCTATAATAATAGCTGATCCTGATGGACCCTCTTGGATGTTAGCACAAGCAATAAAAGGAGGTGGGATCTATATGAATTACTTCAATCCTAATGTTTCAGAAACAATAGATTATCTTGAAGCAGGGGGAATTGTTGTTCAGAATGACTATACTCTTGAAATCAATCTTGATTGGCCCTTCAAACCATTCCTTTCGATCTTATCAGCCCATGTCGCCTCCGCAGTTTCCCCTAAAGCGGTAATTGAGCATGAGCCAGCTACTTACCAACCTGATGAGAATGATGATCATTTTGGTATGGTTCCACTTGACCAATGGTTCCCAGATTTAACAGATTATACTAAACTCGGGCTTACAATTGGTCATGATCCATATGATTCTGGTGTAGTGCCTGGATCTGCTGCTGGGGGGCCAGCTGCACACGGCTGGATGGCGAAAAATGCAGTGGGTACTGGCCCATACAAACTAATAAAAAACATAGATTATGAAATCTTAAACTTCACGAAAAATACAGATTGGTGGGGTACCTTTTCTCCTTTTGCTGTCAATGATATTGAAATCATCCATAATACTAATGATGAGTCACGTCTTCTACGTCTTAAAGGAGGCGATACTGACTTTGCATGGATTCGAGAAACTGATGCAGATGATGTGATGTATGAAAATGGAACCTCCTCAATTGAAGGCGTTGATATTTACAAACAAGATTACTTGAATTATCATTTCATTAAGATAAACATGAATGAAACTCTTCCAGGAGAATACATCACTGAATCTCCAGATTCAACATATGATGCGAGTTCACTTCTTCGGTATATTTGGTCTGATGAAACAGCTAGTCCAGAAAATCCTTTTACCTCTCTTCTTTTCCGGAGAGCAATGTCAATGGTTTTCAACTATGAAACCTATATTGAATTTCTATTAAATGGATTCGGGGAGAGGTTGGAGGGTATTATACCAAATAAAATGCTTGGTCATCATGATAAACTGATTGAAGAAGGTTACCTTTCTACTTATAATCCAGAAGCTGCCAAAGCTTTTTTCCAAGAGGTGGGTTGGAAAGGTACACTAACAGTAAATCACATTGCTGATATTGAAGGATTTGCACAGACCTATCATATACTTGCAAACGAGCTTGCCCAGCTAGATGTTGGAATTACTCTCCAAGTGTGTCCCATGGATGTTAATGATTATCATGCTGAAAGAGAGAAAATGCCAATAAACCTAATTTGGTATGGTTGTTTTTATCCTGATCCAGATGCAGCAGTTTCTTCATTTCATAGTGGATATGGTTGGCTAGCTCAAGAATCTAATTATAGTAATCCAGTAATTGACTCTCTAATTGAAGATGCTGTTTCAGAAGTAAACGAAACTACTAGGGAGGAATTATATCATCAAATAGAAGAAGATCTTTCCACCGATATTCCCGTTATTTATCTAGCTCAACCAAAAGGATTTATTGTTGTTCGAGATTGGATTCTAAGGTTTGAAGAAAGTGGATCATTAAATCCCATGAGCTTTGCCCCAAATTGTGAATTTATTGACAAGTACCTTGATAATTATCCTCCCTTAATTACCAATGTGTACCATTCTCCCACACATCCAACTACCACTGATAGTGTTAGTGTATATGCCACGATCACTGACTATTCAGGTCTCCAATCAGTAGAGCTTAATTATCGAGTGAATAATGGTAGCTGGTATACTGCTTTAATGGACTTAAATGGGGAATATGAAGTAAACCTCGGTTCTTTTGGCGCGAACTTCTTTATTGAGTACTATATTACAGCTTCTGACAATTCTAGTTTCCATAACAGAGCTATAAATGATAATGATAGTCATTATTACAGTTTCGTAGTCACTAAAGCAACGTTATCTTCTACTACAGAAAAATCGGATAATGGTGCTGGTTTCGAAAATCAAGAGTTATTATTCTTATCCATGGTAATGTTGACCTTGATTATGATTCGTCGTAAGAGAAAGAAGTAATTTTGAAGAAATTTATACTCTGGATACTATTCTTAGGATAAATCTATATTATCTCTGAGGTGTTCAGGATTCGACATTGGTTCTTGGTTATTTTCATTACTGGATCACTTTTCTTGCCCAGTATACCTTTTAAAGATCATGAAATAAACAATCTTCAAAATAACCCGCTTTTATCTGAACTATGTTCAAATAAAAGAATAAACTTTCCTTTCTGTAAAATTCACCAACTGATGGATACATCATCAGGTGAGGCTATACGTACTTACCAACAAGCTGATACAATACGAGCTTTGGATTTTTCGCCAGATGAAGAACTTCTTGCCTTAGGTACTGATAACACAGATATAAAAGTATGGAATATTACCAATAGGGAAGCATTGTTACCTCAGACTCTATCAGGACACACAGTTGGTGTTACTTCCGTTGATTTTTCTCCTGATGGCACTTTATTAGCTTCAGGAAGTTCAGACGGAAGTATTAAGCTTTGGAATATTAATACCTGGACTGAGCAACAATCATTTGATGGATTTTTTGATTCGATAGGCTCGGTACACTTTTCACCTGATGGATTATTATTAGCAGCCTCAGGAGATACGGACATTAAAATTTGGAATATAACTGATGGCAGGTTTCTCAAGACTTTGATCCAGCATGACGAGTTTGTCCACTCAATAGATTTTTCTCCTGATGGGACGATGTTAGCCTCATGTTCTGGGCAATATGATAATGATGATGACAATGATCAAGAAGTGATTCTTTGGAATTTAACTGCGATACTTTCAAATAAAACTTTAAATAGAATAATACACATTTTCCCTGATCATAATGACGATGTACTCTCTGTAGCTTTCTCCCCTGATGGTGCACTCCTTGCATCGGGCGGTAGGGACAATATAATCATGCTTTGGGATGTTTCGAGTGGCACACTTCTTCGAACCTTGTCTGGTCACAGTTATTATATACGTTCTGTTACGTTTTCTCCAATTAACGAAGAAATTTTAGCTTCAGGGAGCAATGATAACACAATCAAGCTCTGGAATGTAACGACTGGAGATAAACTGTTCGATCTTGAAAAGCATACTGATGATGTTTTAGAGATCGATTTCTCTCCTGATGGAACTATACTTGCCTCTGGGGGTAGAGACAACGATGTTTACCTTTGGAATGTAGTAATCGGTAATGAATTAATTACCAAGACTCTAATAGGACATAATAATCAAGTTCTGAGTGTTGACTATTCAAATGATGGATCATTATTAGCTTCGGGTGACTTCGCTTGGAACATCAAAATTTGGAACACCATTGATTGGACCTCACGCAATTTTACTGGAAATGGAGGTCCAGTCAGTTCAGTAGCTTTTTCTCCTGATGGAACGTTATTAGCATCAGGGAGTGAATACCACCATAATATTAAGCTTTGGAATGTGCATGATGGCACAATAAATCATACCTTGATGGGTCATGAAGGAGTAGTGACTTCATTAATCTTCTCACACGATGGGAAAGTATTAGCTTCGGGTAGTATGGACTCGGACATTAAATTTTGGGATGTGGGTAGTGGAGAGCTAATAGATACTCTCACTGATCATACCGAAGCCATTACTTCAATAGCTTTATCCTCGGATGAAGTTTTAGCATCAGGTAGTAGAGATAAGACCATAAAATTATGGAATATGACTACTAGAGAATTTTTAATGAATTTAACTGATCATGATGATGTTGTTACCTCTGTAGCTTTCCCGTTAGAAGAAAATAGTATCTTAGCTTCTGGAAGTGAGGACTTTACAGTTAAAATTTGGAATTTAACGGACGGTAGCGTTATAAAAACTTTAAAACATTCCGAATTTGTTACATGTTTGGCGATTTCTCCTGATGGAAAGCAGTTAGCCTCAGGTTCTTCATCTACTACCATTAAAATCTGGGGTATACCAAGTGGAACAGAATTAACAGTATTACAGGCATACCCCTGGTGGTGGGGGTACACTCCTCAGTCATTAGCGTTTTCTCCAGATGGAACAGAATTGGTGGCTGATGGGGGCTATTTTGACCAAGATGATAATTGGGTAGCAACAATTAAGCTTTGGTTTCTACCAATCCCTAGAGATCGTGATTTTGATGGAATGAACGATACCTGGGAACATCAGTATGGATTGGATTTCTTTGATTATTGGGATAAATTTGAGGATAACGATAGTGACGGACTCATGAATGGTTTGGAATTCGTCCTTGGAACAGATCCCAATAGTACTGATACTGATCTCGACTTGATGCCTGACAGATGGGAATATTTAATGGGGCTGAATCCCATTAATGATGATGCTTGGAGTGATAACGATAAGGACAATATCCCGAACCTCTATGAGTATCAAACTGGATTAAATCCTAGGATTAATGACGCGAGGAGTGATAGAGATGATGACGGATTAAATAATCTCCAAGAATTTCTGTTTGGGAGCTGGGCGAATATGTCTGATAGTGAGTTAGATGGAATCCCTGATCTTTATGAGTACCAATGGGGTCTAAATCCGCAAATTAATGATACATATGATGATAAAGATAATGATGGGATGCCTAATCTTTGGGAATATCAAATGGGATTGAATGGGACTGATCCAACTGATGCTGCTAAGGATTTAGATGGTGATGGAATGACAAACCTCTGGGAGTGTCAGATGGATCTTGATGCAACTAATGCCACCGATGCTACTGATGACAAGGACAATGATAAGATGCCCAATCTTTGGGAATATCAGATGGGACTTGATGCAACTAATGCAACTGATGCCACTGGTGACAAGGATAATGATGGGATGCCTAATCTTTGGGAATATCAGATGGGATTGAATGCGACTGATCCGATCGATGCTAGGATTGACTCAGATGGAGATTGGGTTATTAACATTGATGAATTTCGTGGGAGAAGTAAAGCTGATGATTTCTGGAGTGTTCCGCTCTTGAGCTTGAGTATTCTCCATTTTGGAATAGGAATTGGCCTTTTTATTTTAATTTTAGGAATTTTCACAGCTATCTATTATCAGCAAATTCAAAAAAAGGCATTAATAGCGCGTTTACGAGCACCTGATTATTATACCGCTTTAAGAGTCCAAAAAGCAGGGCTTTCAGATTATCCTGCCTATATAAAAGTCGAGGATAATGCAAAACGGTTACTTCAAGAGGGTATTGCCGCGTATCATCAAGGAGATTACTTAAAAGCAATTCAGAATTACGAAGAGTCCATTGAACAGTTTAAAAAACTTGGGAATGATTTTTTTCTTGCAGAAAATTTAGTTAGAATTGGAATGATACAAAGAGATACTGACTTTCTTTCTCCTGAGAGTTCTGTTATTAAGCGATTTCCACAACCTCCATATGAAAATCCATTGATTATTTCTTTCCATCATATGTTACAAGCATTGATTGCTGAATCAGAAAAAAATTGGGGGTCTGCAGATAGATCATGGAGAAAGGCCCTTAGTTTTGAAGGCTTGGATTCTGAGTTTCAAATGATTTGCCAAGAAGCGCTTTTATCGTCAGAAGTACGGAGTTGGTTAAACAATCCTCTACCATCTAAGAAAGAAGATTTGTTATTAAGATTAGAAAGATGGCAAGAAGAATGTATAGATCATAAACAATATAACAGCCTTTGTAAAGTATATTTATTGCGTGTAAGAGTTGAACTTGCCACTTTTCAATTTGATAAGGCAGAGAAGTGGTTAAATCTCTGTTTAAAGACCGCTCAAGAAGCCAATCTTAATCACTACATGAAAATCGCTCAAGAGGAGATTGAGATTTATTTACAGCACAAAGAACAAATTTCTCATGTTGACCAAGAAAAGCAGATTCAAGAGTATATTAAAGAAGCCTTGGCCTCTCTAGAGAAGATAGAGAGAGAAAGATAACTGATTTCATAAGATGTTAAATGATCATAACATGGAACCCGTCTTTCATCCATGATTCTAGAGGAGGATGACCAGACAAGGTTCCATTAATAGGTAAATGCTGACGTTGAGCAGATTCTAGTGCACCCATTGCTTTCGCACAAACCTTGCACACCGCAGCAACTAAATTATATGATTTTAACTTCTCAAATTTGTCATAATTTTTTGTTTCGTATTCAGTAATTAGTTTACATGCTTCACTCTCAAATATTACACCAACTTCATACCCCTTTTCAACTAAATCAAAGACATTCAGAAGAATGTGAGTGAAAATTCCTCTATTATAGTTAAATAACACAAAAAGTTGTTTATTCATGGATTCTCACCTTCAAAATTACTTTGAAAAAAATGCATCATAGATATTTAAGCATGTATTGTATCATATACTGAGGCCCTCTAAATGGTGAAAAGACCAAAAGTTGATAGTTATGCAGACAGTAAGTGGGGATATTACCCCGAAGGAGTACAAGAGTCAATTGATCCCGAGGATTACGTGATTGGGATTTACTATACTGCATTTAGTAGTACTCTTGACCCTTGGTATATGGGGAAAGTAGTAATTCAAGAACAAACTGTTGGTTCATATTATCCAGTGCATAGTGACCCCCGTGAGATCCTCCGAAAATTCTCAGGGAAAGTTATTGGTGTTTATGAAGTTCCCCCCCTGGAAATAGGAGTTCCAGAAGGAGCTAAGGAAAGGCAGTATATCATCCAAGTTGCTTACCCTCTTGAAGGTCTGGACACCCAGTTTCCACTTCTTCTGACCACTTTGATGGGGAATATTAGTATGGGAGGAAAAGTCAAGCTACTTGATGTCATTTTTCCTCGGCGATTCTTATCTGAGTTTAAAGGCCCAAAATTTGGAGTAGAAGGTATTCGTAAACAACTTGATATTCCAGAACGACCATTCTTAACGAATATTGATCATGCTTACACCTTAGAGGATGGTAAAGCCCTTTTTTATGAGGCAGCAATGGGAGGCGCCGATGTCATTAAAGATGACGAGAGTACCGCTGGTGATATAAAATATTTACCACTAGAGGAGCGAGTCACAGCTTACATGGAAATGAGGGACAAAGCAAAGGAGGAAACGGGTGAGGACACTCTCTATATGGTTAATATAACTGCAGGACCTCAAAAAATACTAGAAAACGCTCAAAAAGCAATTGATTTAGGAACAAATGGACTAATGGTTAATTATCTTACAGTAGGTCTTCCAATAGTACGGGAGTTAGCATCTGATGAAAGTATCAAAGTTCCTATTTTAGGGCATATGGACTTTGCTGGAGTTTATTATGAATCTTCAATGTCTGGAATCTCTTCATTTCTAATTATGGGGAAACTTGCCAGGCTAGCTGGTATAGATGCGCTTGTTTACCCTAGTGCATACAGTAAAGCCCCCTTTATTCGAGATAAATACCTTGCTTGTGCAAAAGCGCTCCGATATCCCTTTGGGCCGTTAAAACCAGTGCTACCTATGCCATCAGGAGGGGTCACTCCAGGTATTGCTTTACGTATCATGAAAGATTTAGGTAATGACATCATGATTGGAGCTGGTGTTGGAATTCATTCTCATCCTAAGGGTACTCGGGCAGGCGCTAAGGCATTTCGTCAAGTAATTCATATTGGGATGACTCATTTAGATGAAGCAGCAGAGGATCTCGAGGATTATTTAGATGATCATGAAGATGAATACACTGAGCTAGAGCAAGCATTAGACTCATGGGGTAAATCAGGAATTAAATATCTTGATACATAAAAAGTAATCAAAAGAGGTGAAACAGCTACATCTTCTCAAGCCATGACTACTTCAGAAGTTCTAGCTACTCACTCATCTCAAATCTCAACTTCTCATTTTGGAACTACAATTAAACTGAAACACAAGTAACTACTTTTATAACGTATCCAGTTATCATCTTGGATGGTCTAATAATCATCCGAAAAAAGAGAATTACTTTATTTCTCACTTGATCTTCTCAGAAAAACTTAAAAAGCTTTTCAATCTCTCAGGAATGATTTGAACTCCTATACCATACCCTTCAGGTATATCAATAAACCCATCATCTCTAAGTGTAACAGTAGGTTTAATTATATCTTTAAGGAAATAACGGGATGTTTCTGAGGTATCTCCAGGGAGTGTAAACCCTGGGAGTGTTTGTAAATGGATGTTAAACGCTCTCCCAATTCCCGTTTCAAGCATCCCCCCGGACCAGACTGGAATTTTCTTCTGAATACACAATTCCTGAATCGCTTTTGCAGTCATAAGTCCTCCTACTCGTCCTTGTTTGATATTTATGATACGACAGCTTTGCAATTCGATAGCAGTTTTAGCATCATTTAAATTCTCGATTGATTCATCAAGACAGATCGGTGTCTGTATCTCTTTTTGTACCAACGAATGAAAATAAATGTCATCATAGTCCAACGGTTGTTCAATCATCATCAGATCATATGCATCAAGCTGTTTGAGGAGACTAATATCCTCAAGAGAATAATCAGTATTAGCATCAACCATGAGCTTTATATCTGGGTAAATTTCTCGTATTTTCGTTAAAGGCTCGATTTCCTTTCCTTTCTTTATCTTAATTTTGATTCGGTGGTAATTTTTATTCAATGCCTTGTCTATCGATTCTAGAAGATCATTGGTGTCTTTCTTTATACCTATGCTAATTCCAGACATAATTTCTCTTTTTTTTCCTCCGACCAGTTTGTAGAGGGGAACACCCTGTTGTTTTGCTAGAAGATCAAGGAGTGCATTTTCAATTGTTGCTTTTGCCATATAATGACCACGCACACTCTCAAAGCTTTCTAATACCTCTTTAAGTGAAAAATCGGTCTTATTCATGAATTTAGGGAGTAAAAAATTCCGAATGACATGTAGAGCAGTTTCATTGGTTTCATAACTGTAGAAGGGCTCTGGAGAAGCAACGCATTCTCCCCATCCGTTAATTCCCTCAGAATTTACCTTTACTAATAGAGCTTCCTTATGAGTCTCAACACCTAGGCTTGTTTCAAAAGATTCCACGAGGGGTAATTTTACGATGAATAATTCAATAGAATCAATTCGATTTATTCGATTCATTTGATATTCTCCTTTTTAATCAATTTGTAAAAGATTCTCTGCTGATTTTTGGAGAACACTATCTCATTAGCAACAAATCCAGCTTTAAAGAAAGTCTCAAACTGATTCCGAGTTTTCATTCTCCATTTATGAGCTTCCGCCAAGTTTTTCTTTTTTAATGAACGGATATCACTAGGTATTTCAATATATGCAATTGAATCGTCAAATTTCCCGATCTGTGATGCATGGATGTTTTCTAGAATTTTAGATTCTTTCTCCTCCATTTTTTTGATCACTCGTTCAGCAGTCAAATTCCAGGTGACAAGAAGCCTGTCGGTTGGAAGACCTTCGTCAAGACCACTTTCTCCCTCTCCATAGATATTTCTTTCATATTCCGAACTAACTACTCCAAGTCTATGAAAATTAAAATAGGCATTAAGAGATTCTAATGGGTCAAAATTCCAACGAATGATATTATGACCCATTTTCAAGACTTCAGTCCTTTGCGCTTTTTTCAGTAAAAATCCATACCCCCGTCCTTGATATTCCCTCCTAACTGCTGCCATATATGAAAAAAAGAAGATTTCTCTTTTCCATTTCCCAAGAATACCGTACGTAAATCCAACTAACTTATTTTTTATGAATAATCCATGAACTAAACCTCCAAACTTTTGTGCTCTAGTCATTAAGAAATGAGGATCAATTTCTATATCGTTAACCCCCCAGGCGCTTTTTTGGATGTCTGCCGTTTTTTTAAATTCTTCTACTGTTTTTAGTTTTCTAATCTCTATCATTGTTTATCTCCTAATAGATAATAGGAAATATTCAGGCCCCGAACTTATGGACCTTTCCAATGAGGCCTAACATGATAGGGATTACCTGTTGTCCATTTATGTGTCCTAATCCTCCTTTCATAGTAGGTCGTTCACCAAATTCAGATACCTGATCTGGCCGTACTCCTTCACCAGCCATTAATATAGGTAAAGGATCAGAAGAATGATCTCTCATCACACAAGGGGTACTGTGATCCCCTGTAATGCAAATAAGAGTTTCTGGTATTAAATCTAGTAAGGGTTCGATGGCTCGATCAATTTCATCAATAAATTCCATTTTCTGAAGTGGTTTGTTATCATGACCTAGATTGTCTGTACCTTTTACATGCAAAAATACAAATTGAGATCTTTCCAAAGATTCTATTGCAGCGTTGACTTTAGAGGGAAGATTCGTGGGAATCCCCCCAGTACCTTGGTGGTCATTATTGATTTTCATACCACAAATTGAGGCAACACCTTTGTATAACCCCCCACCTGCTACACATTCAGCAGTCAGTCCATATTTTGATTGGAAGCTTTCTATGTGAGGTGCTTTCCCTGCTCCTCTTACCAGTAAATAATTTGCTGGAAGTTTATTTTCACTCTTTCTTCTTTCATTTATCTTTAATGTTTCCATAATTTCAGTAGCTTGTCGAATGAATTGCTTTAATATTCTTGCAGTTTTTTCTGCCTCAGGACTAGTACCTATAATAGATTTAGGCTTTTTTCCTTCAACTTTTGGGTCGTTCCCAGTTACCTCACTCGCCAAACCAGGCCCTCTTAATACTAATGCAGCACGATGATCTATTCCAACCTTAAATATCGTTTCTACATCCTCTAGAGTAATGTTTTGAAGTGCGTTTTCAATCTCTTGGGTTCCTTTTGATATTCTGCCTGCTCGTCTATCGATTATAATGCCATCCTTTATAGTTGCCATGTTTGCTCGAAAGGCAATGTCACCAGGTTTCACTGGTAGATCTGTTCCAGATGCTTCGTAAGGGCCCCTTCCTGTATACACTTCATAGGGATTATAACCAAATAAGGCCAGATGTGCAGTATCACTGCCCGGAGTGATACCTCTACCAATTGTGTGAAGCTGTCCAGTAATCCCATTTTGAGATAACTTATCCATTGTTGGAGTCTTTGCGGCTTCTAAAGGAGTTTTATTATTCAATTCGGGGATTGGCCGATCACCAACGCCATCCATCAAAAATAAGAGTAATTTTCTATTCTCCATCGATTCAGCTCCATTATTTCAGGTAAGTAGATTCACAATGAATCAGTTTAGAATTTTCATGTTGTAGTTCTAAAATAATAGTTAGAAATTTGAAACTAATTCCGTGAATTGAACAGAAATATCTAACTAAGAAATCTTTATTAGAGGATTGGTATGGTAGAAGTGTGTTCTCTATCCATAACTAAAGGAGTTATAATAATGAATATTATTCCATTACCGATTGCCACAGAATCCCCCATTGATATGGGGTTTATGACTTATTTAATGGGTCATGGGACTGAGATCACTTTAGGGGTTTATTCTTGGTTAATAAAAGGTGCTGATAAAAATATTTTAATTGATACTGGCTGTTCAGGTGAACGAATTAGAAGTACTGGTTTTCCAGGGATTGATGGTCAGACACAAGAGGAAGCTTTAGGAAAATTAGGTTTATCAGTAGATGACATAGATATTTTGATTTTAACACATCTTCACACTGACCATGCAGCGGATATTGCCAAATATAAGAATGCAACAGTGTTTGTTCAGAAAGATGAACTAGAATATGCTAAAAATCCTCACCCAACCCAGACAGGATGGTTCATTATTCCACCCGAGGAAACAAAATTGGAGATCGTCGATGGTGATAAAGAGATTGCCCCAGGTGTCAAAATTATCAAGAGCCCTGGCCATACACCAGGAACTCAAAGTGTCCTAGTTGAAACTGAAAAAGGAAAAGTTTGCATCAGTGGTTTGTGTTCAATCCAAGAAAATTATAACCCCCCTCAACAAATGAAAGAAATGGGAGTAGTAGCTATAGCCCCAGGGATACACATTGATGCTCTTCAGGCATACGACTCTGTAAGAAAAATTCAAGACATTGCAGATATAATAATTGCTCCTCATGATAAGAAATATCTAGAAATGGAAAGTCTACCCTAGTTTTCTAGCGAATTATTTATAGAAAGTTGAAAAAATGCCTAAGGAAAAATTAGTGATTGTAAAAGCTGATATTGAAAAAAATCGGCTTTATACAACATTAAAAGGAAATCTCAGTAAGGAAGACATTTTATCTTTACCAGAGGATCTTCGATGCGAAGCTAAAAGGTTAAAACCTGGATACCTGGCAATTTCCGATGTTAGTGCATATACACCTGTATCAGAAGAGAACCTTGAGATTCTAAGTGAAACCATGGGAGTGGCTGTAGAAACAAAAATGGGTGCAACTATCAGGATTGTTTCAGGTACTTCAATGGATCTACAGCAAGTCTCCAGTTCAAATCATGGATATAAGGCGATTATTTGCCAATCAAAGGATGAAGCTGAGAAGATAGCTGAAAAATTGAAAAGATCAATTAATAATATCTGAAAGAACTTAATTAATGAGTTGTGTTGAAATTTACAATGCTTACACGGTTATAGTAGATAAGAAGAGTATTTTAACCAGATCTCCTACCAGTTCCCAAATAATTTTCTAAACCATCTTCACTTATTAACTTATTCTTTATTAAAAGAGATTTAGAAGTCCCTTAAGGATAACTTTCACACCACTTCTTTTCCTGGTGAACAAATGGGAATCTTACACGCGGCATAGGTTATACACATTTTAGTAACTATAGTTGGCTCACCATCTATCAATTTCTTGAATTCCTCTTTAGCTTTTTTTTCAGGATAAGCCAAATAAGGACATAGCATGAGACACTCTCCACAAAGTGTTCATTTTTCAGAATAAAACAATTTAGAATTTAGAGCCTTCTACAATCTTTTTCTCTTCTATAGAGTATTTTACCATCAAAACTAGTATTGATATTTGAAAAAAGGTTCTAAGAACACATATTTATTTACATTGTTTATAAGAGATAATGATATTGCACTAATAAATTTAGTATTAATTTCCCTCTTACTAAGTATAATCTAAATAATATTATTAACAGGACTTGTTGACAATTTTAGCTTCGATACCAGAAGCGAATTCTTTATAAGGGATTGTTCACAGGTGTGAACTTGAAGAATAATTCGAGAGATCTAAATGATTCCGCTTGGTTTACTAAATGAAGGTGAAAAAGCGGAAATCTCCCACACAAAAGGAGGCAGAGGGGTTACTTTAAGGGTTAATGAACTTGGTTTTTATCCTGGAAGCCATATAAAGATGATTAGGAATATAAGAGCAGGCCCAGTCATTGTAGAATTAAAGGGATGCAGGATTGCCATAGGACGGGGAATTGCGATGAAAATCTTTTGTAATAGGATTATTGGACAAAAAAAATCTGATACAGAAGAATTGGTCGTTTAGTTATTGAAGATTGCATTAGCAGGAAATCCTAATGTGGGTAAAACAGTTATATTTAATGCTTTAACTGGTTCTCATCAGCATGTTGCGAATTTTCCTGGATGTACCGTTGAACATAAGGAAGGAAAATGTTCTTTTGCAGGTAATTTAATTACAGTTATTGATTTACCTGGTACTTATAGTCTTAGTAGCTTCTCTGAAGATGAACTCGTATCAAGAGAATATTTAATTAATGATAAACCTGACTTAATCATAAATGTGATTGATGCATCGAATTTAGAACGTAATTTATTCTTAACAATTCAATTATTAGAGTTGAAACAGCCAATTGTTATTGCATTAAATATGTTAGATATTGCCAAATCTAAAGGCTTTGAGATCAATGTGGAAAACCTTAGAAAGATATTAGATGTTCCCATTATTCCTATGGTTGCAACAAAAAGTGAGGGACTTGTTGAACTTCTTAATATGGTTTTAGAATATTCAAAAAATGAAAAGGATAGAAATAATCAATTCTTGGTTAATGGCCCAATTAAATCATATAAAGCCAAAATCGCAGAGATTATTAGAAAACACGATGGTACAGCTTCTTTAAATAATTATGAATATGATTGGCTTGGATTAAAACTTCTAGAACAAGATTCAGTAATAATGGAGATAGTATATGATGCGATAGAAAAAGCAAATCCCAAAAAGAAAGATATTCATTGGAAACTTATAGAAACAGTTATTAACAACTTTAAAAACGAGGTGGGAGCATCAGACGCAGCTATATATATAGCGAGTCAGAGATATCATCTTATTGAAGATCTAACAGATGAAATCATTATTAAAAGTGGAACAGCTTCTACAAATATTACTACTATGTTAGATGAAGTCTTAACCGATAAGTATCTCGGAATTCCGATTTTTCTAGCAAGCTTATGGGTCATCTTTACATTCACCTTCACCCTCTCTGAACCTTTTGTCTATGTTCTAGAAAACATTTTTAGCTGGCTGGCAACAGATGTAGCATTGCTAATCCCTAATCCATTAATTAGTTCAACATTTTCAGGTGTTATAGACGGAATAGGCGCTATTCTTGTTTTTGTTCCGACAATTTTTTTATTATACTTTGCTATGGCTGTACTTGAAGATTCTGGATATTTAGCACGAGCAGCATTTGTTGTAGATAAATGGATGGAGAAAGTTGGTTTACATGGAAAATCCTTCATTCCTTTAAT
>JBHLPQ010000295.1:0-3411 GCA_048939265.1 Promethearchaeota archaeon | reverse complement strand
ATAATTCAAAAATGTCTTTAGGTTTGGCAGTTATCTTATACTTACGACCAAAGCGGGATAGGATCCACCAACACGAAACACAATATGTGGTACTATAATCCCCCTCATTAAAGTCATTCATCCGTTCTATTGCTATTTTATCAATTACATCTAACCTGTGCATATATCCAATCCCACCTCCACAGCACCAATGAGGAACATCTAGCACTTCATAGCCTGATTCATTAAGAACATCATTTACAAACTTCATAACTTCTGGACGTCCACGATTCATTAATTGGCAGAGATGCTGAACAGCTACTTGACCTGTTTTTTGTGTGTCTGCTGGTTTCAGATAATCAACAACAAACGTTATTTCTGCATCAACTTCTTCCTGATAATGAGCTTTAAACACATAGTAGCAGGCAGGACAAGCGCAGATAATTTTCTCATAGTGGTTAAATATTTCTACATTCTGTTTTTTACACTTCTCATATTCATCGAAAGCCCCAGAAACATATAATGGATATCCGCAACAGATTTCCTTATCTAATATGGTGAAATCTACTTTACACTGTAGAAGATATTTCAAAGAGTTTTCTGTATAACGAGGAACTCTAATGGTAGATAAACAACCCATGAAATAGAGTGTCTTACTCTCTTCAGGGATGCCTTCAGGCCTTCTGATCCGCATTTTATCTGTTGAATATGGAGTACCATACTTTTCAATACTAAAAATCATATCAGATAGACCTTCAATTTCATTTCCGTCTTCTAAATATTTTTGATTTAGCTGACATCTCTCCTCCGAGGTTCCACACGCATTACAATGAACACAATTCAGTAATTTCAAATAATCTTCCTGTTTAAATTTATAATTCTCCCGTGTCCTTAGAAGTTCCTTGACTTCGTCATTATCTAAGAAGTTTTCTGGTTCAACCTCTTCTGTTGGGTAACTCTTTCTCTGTTTCATCTGATTCACGTTTCATGGGAATTAATTCTTCTCCAAATCTCTCCAAGCTTTCATACCACCCTCCAATACAAATACTTTAGTGAATTCTTTCTTTTGCATAATTTGTGCAGCAGTGTGAGCCCTGGCTCCACTTCGACATACTATAATAATCTCCTGATCCTTTAACTTGGATAACCTCTCAAGATTGGATATTAGTTGGCCTAATGGAATATGTTTAATGCCTTGTAAATGACCAAGTGGGCCTGTTAATTCAAGCTCTTCGCGTACATCAATCAATAAAGGAATCTGTTTATCATCTAGACGATTCTTTAGTTGTTTAACTGAGATTGAAGAAACAACTTGTTCGTTAACGCCTACTTCTAACGTACCTTTCACTTCACACGCAGGTGAGTCAACAGGTATCCAAATGCCTCCTGGATCGCGGGCGCATGCGTAGTTTGACTTTAAAACATCCTGCATCCAATCTGCTGGACCAAGTTTCAAATCTTCGAGATATTGTACAAATTCCTCTCGGGTTCGTTTTTTGAGATGAGGGTTACTTGCTTTCTGCTGGGCAAGAGTAGATGGCTGACGTCCACGATATTCATGAGCAGGAAAGACCACAAGATGGTCAGGAAGGTTTAAAAACTTCTGAATACTATCGTAATGCTTATCAGGATCCCCACCAGGTAAGTCATCCCTTCCAGCCCCTCCCTCGTCTAAGAATAGTGCATCACCAGTATAAATTCTATTGAATTCTTCAAAAACCAAAGATATCGAATCTTGAGTATGTCCAGGGGTATAAATAACTTTAATTGAACTTCCTAGGAGATCGAGTTCATCTCCTTCCTTGACACGAATATCAACACACCTAGCAGGTGCGTCATTGTGCATAATTATCTTGCAATCTAAGCGATCTTTGATTGCTGCTGCACCTGAAATATGATCTGCATGAGTATGTGTCTCAATGATATATGTTAATCTTAAATTTTGATCTTTTAACATCTCGAGGTAGGCATCAACATGATCTAAGACAGGATCAATTAGGATAGACTCATCTGATCCTTCCTTTTTTACTAAATACGACAAACACGCGTGGGGATTTAATTGTTCGAAAGCTAATGTCATATGTCAAATTGGCTCCTAGGTAAATGTTTTTTCAAAAATCGGATTATATTTTGTAAGTAGGTAGCGACCAATAACCATCCTTTGAATTTGAGAAGTTCCCTCGTATATTTGGTAAAGTTTTGCATCTCTAAACAATTTTTCTATGAGATAGTTTGTAGTGTAACCGTATCCCCCAAAAATTTGGAGAGCATCAGACGCTGTTTTCATCCCGTGATCTGTAGCAAAAGCTTTAGCGATACTAGCTGATATGGTGTTGTCACGGCCTTGATCCGCCTCCCAAGCTGCTTGCCATGTCAATAAACGAGCCGCGTCTACGTTTATTTTCATCTCTGCAATCAAGAATTGAATGGCTTGAAAATTAGCAATTTCTGTCTCAAAGGCTTTTCTACGTTTCGCATATGCAATTGCATACTCCATACTTGCTCTTGCCATTCCACACGCAAATGCCCCAATTGTTGGCCGCGTATGTGCAAATGTTTGCATTGCTATTGGAAAACCCTTACCAGGTTCTCCAAGAATATTCTCAATAGAAACACGTGCTTCATCAAACCGAACCATAACCGTATTTGATGCTTTATGGCCCATCTTTGGAATAGGTTTACCAACTCTCACCCCTTCAGCATTCATTGGAACAACAACCCCGGTAATACCTTTATGTCTCTTCGTCCCTTCTAGACGACAAAACGTACTAAGCAGAGAAGCAACTCCTCCATTTGTTACCCACATTTTCCTACCATTTAGGACTATCTCATCGCCTTCTAAGCGAGCAGTTGCAGTCAAACCTGCAACATCTGACCCCATTCCTGGTTCACTAGTTGCAAAAGCAATGAATTTCAATTCTTCAGTCAGTGGTTTGAGAAAACGTTCAATCTGCTCCTTAGTTCCTCCAATCAATACGGGTTCAGCTCCCAGACAATTATCAAAGAGACTTGTGGTAATACCTGGATCTGCTGCGGCCGTTTCTTCTACTATCAAACAAGTATCAAGAATCCCTAGCCCAAGTCCTCCGATTTCTTTAGGGAAAATTGAATTCATCAATCCTTGATCGAAAGCCTTCTGGAGGACTTCTAGAGGAAATTCCCCCGATTCATCATATTTTCTTGATACAGGAAGAATTTCATTTATGGCAAATTCTCGAGCCTTTAATTGGAGTTTTTTCTGGTCATCCGTTAAACTAAAATCAATCATTAAACCTCACCTCATTGCTAAAGCTAGTTCTAATTAGTTCCTAAAAACATCCCGAAAAAGTCTTCATTTTTATTTTAAGGATCTATCCTCCTGGTGATCCATGGAAGAGGGAATCTTTCCAAGTCCAATCCCAAATATCCTGTTCAGTGAGTTTTTCTTTTTCG
>JBHLPQ010000294.1:0-3417 GCA_048939265.1 Promethearchaeota archaeon | reverse complement strand
AGTTTGCGAGCTTATATAGAATTAGGAGATATGATTATAGTGTTTTATGATGTCAAAGGAACCCTCTATCACGAAACAACTAAATTCAATTATCGACTTCCTTCATTATCAAGGGCATATATCTCTGAAACTAGCATCTGGTCAGGATTCTGATGAAATAAACCAAGAAGATCCTCTTTTAAAATTAAAAATCTCGTGATTATGGTTCTCTTCAAATGATATTACAACCATATTACTACGTCTTAATAACAAGCAATAATGTCCATATTTCCCGTGAGGAAATCGTTGACTCAACCACTGATTACTCATGAAGAACTAGCGCTAACAATTGAATACTTGCACTACAATGGCCCCATTACTTCAGATTTACCTCCTGATTACGAATTAGAAAAAAAACAGGGATCGACTTCAGTAGTCGCTTCATCTGCCTTCTAGATCATCATACTAGCGATTTCCTAGCTTCCTCACTTTTTCTCTTTTTTTTGCCATTCACCAAGGGGGTTTGAATAGTGAATGGATTTCTGGTTTATTATTTAATATTTCTTCTATCTCTTGCAGGGTAGTGGTCGATAATGGAATGCCCGACGCCCTGGTATTTGATTCGACATGCTCTGGGTTTGTTGCCCCAGTAATTGCACAGCTGATTTCTTCTCTACGTAGTATCTAGGCTAAAGCAAGTTGATTCATAGTTATTTCAAGTGTGTCTGCGATCTTTTGCAGGTTCTTTACTTTATTGATATTCTCAGCAGTCAGGTCTCGTTTTAAGCAAGTACATGACTATTCTTCTATCAGAGTTACTTATAAAATATATCTAGGAGGAGAAGAGATTTCATTAACTAGAAAAGGATAATAAATAAAACAATAACAGGGAAAAAAGAGAGAATAAAAAAGGAGGATAGTTGGAAATTATCCAACTATTTATCGTCTCAGGTGTGGCGTTTTCGGTAATAGGTGGCGATTGCTACTATTGCACCAATGATGGTGAAGCCTCCGAATCCTGGAGTGGGAGTGATTATTGGGGGATTTGATTCTTCACTTGAAGCTATTTCTGAAGTGCTAGGTTCTGAGATTTCCCATTCACAATCCTCAACCCATTCTACCCCGATATCATCGGTCAAGACAAGAAGGACTGTGTAATCTCCTTCTTCTTCAAATTCGTAATCGATTGATTTTTCCCAATCACCATAACTATCGATCCAAACTACTTCATTGAAGAGGGTTTCTACATCTCCGCTGGGTGTTTTGATAGTTATATTGATATTAACATCCATAGCATGGTTGAAGAAGGAATTCACCAAGAATTTCATTCTTCCTTCATCCCCAACATTCGCTTCAGTATTTTGGTCAATCTTGAGTTCAAACCTTTCTTTTTCACTTAATTCTTCTACTTTCCAGTAGCAATCGATAGTCCAACTGTACCCATATGTATCAGTCGCACGGAAGAATACTTTGTAGTCCCCGGGTTCAGTAAATTCATATGAAATCATAATCCCTATTTCATCATAGGCACTAATCCAGACCCCTGTGTGTTGAAACAAGGGTTCAGTCATACCACTAGGTGTGTGCATTTCAGCAATATAGTCTATGTCCATCCCAATCAGACCATCATAATAATTCTTTATTCGGAATCCGATATCGTGTGTTTCACCAACAAATGCATGTGTATCTTGGTCGATCCATACACCCAAGAAATCTGTCTCTATTTTCCAAGGGCATTCCACGATCCAAGTATCTCCAGTTTTAGCATTGACAACCCTAAATGTGACCATATATTCACCTGGATCAGGGAACTCATACTCAAGGCCGTAGTCCCAGAATCCAAACGCTTCAATCTCGACAAGTTCTTCTGAATGTAAGTTTTTAGAGTCACTCGGAGTTCTAATATCTATGCTGATATTAATTATCATTCCATAATTAAAATAGGACTTTGCATGAAATATCATATCGCGAACGTCTGTTACTCCAGCATGATACTCCTGGTCGATATGAAGGTCAAAGAAATTCGATTCGATTTCCCACGGGCAGTTAGTTGACCATTCCATTCCAGTTTCATCAACAACAATGAAATAGACCCAATAGTCCCCAGGTTCAGGGAACGTGAACTCCAACCATTCTTCCCAACGATCAAGTTCATAGATCAGAATTTCTTCTTTATACAGGAGGGTAATTTCTTCCCCATAAGGCGTTTTCATGAAAATGTGTATATCAACATGTAACGCAATATCAAAAAATGAATCAATGAAGAAACCCATTTTTCGGGTATCTGTGACTCCTGCAGAATAGTCCTGCATAATGAAGAGCTCAAAACGAGGGCGGGGGGCGCCAATTGTAATATCATCAAGTAACCAGCCTCGATAGGCATTCGCGTAATCATCTATCGTATCAAATGAGAATTGTATTCGAATGTCTTGACTGTCCGCATATGGAGTAAGATCGAATGCGTAATATTGCCATACATTGTCACTATCTGGAATTTGTCCTAAAAGATCCCAAGAACCACCATCCTTGGAGATATAGATTTCTTTCCGATCAACTTCTTTGTCGTTCTCAGTTTCTGCCCAACTCCAGAAGCCAAGTTCAATTGGTGTTTCAGGCTCGAGCGATGAGTATAACTGCTTCAGATCTATACTATCAGATGTCAGAAAACCATAGTTATCAAAGTCTCCAGTATCATAATTCCCAGTCTTGTTGCTTCCGTACCAAGCATAACGGGAATCGCTTGGGATGTCATATATTGGCCAGTAAGAAGTAGCATTATCTTCTACATGCCATAAACCTGTTGCCTCCCAGCCAAGATCAGGAAAGCTTATGTTCTCAAAATCTTCATAATAATCATCACCTAACTTAGCTATCGCAGGATTAGCATTTAACGAATTATTGAAGATTACGAGAGTGAATATGGCTAGTAATACAACATATAATAATTTTGACTTGTTTTTCAGTTATATCACCTAAATTATAGGTTGTTTTAGTGTCTACACTCTTTTTAATGATGCTTCCTTTTAAATTACCCTGAATCAAAGTACAGCAAAACGGGGATGTTTGATTTAACACTATTTCTACGTGATGTGAAGGATTTTTTCGGATTCTCTTACCAGACCTATCCAGTATTAGTCCTCTCCCTTGTTCTTCACTTATTATGGATCGAAATTATTTTGAAGCATGGGGTAACAAAGATTAATAGACATAAAACATCTCGGAGCGACGATTTTCGATGAAAAAATCACTACAACTACCAATATTGATCTTTTTATTTCTTTTAATTAGCTTTGGCGTATATCAACATTCAAGTGCTTATCCTTTGGTTGAGAATTATATTGATCCTTTTCCCAATTGGTTTATCCAAGGATTTTCTCTCTGGTATCAAGATGGGGAGAACGCTCTTGGGCCACCAGATGATGAAGTTGCCTTAATCTA
>JBHLPQ010000293.1:0-3439 GCA_048939265.1 Promethearchaeota archaeon | reverse complement strand
ATAATGTGATTTTGCTTCCGAAATTGTGTTCGTTGGAGAAGCTTCAATCGTTTTTCTTCTAATGATAATTGTTCTTCCATCGCACGGATAGATAATTCATATTCGTCCACTAATTCTTTTATGTTTTGTTGAAGAGTCTTGACTTCTTGTTTTCGTTTTGTCAACTCACTTTTTGCCTGTTCCATCGCCTCTAGAGGGGTACCGTGGATCTCTTCAGGGAATTTAACCTCCTCGAATCCTAATCCACTTAATAATCGATTAAGGGCTGCTTGATGAGATTTCATCGCTCCTACAAGACAAATAACTTTTGCTTTTTTTGAAGGGACAGGAATGAAGATAAAATCCCCCCCAGTGAGTTGATCCAGTGCCATTTCAAGACGATATTGATGAATTCCTTTCAAAAAACCAAGTACTGCATAAAAATGACTCCCCTCACCTAAATCCTGAATATCTTGGATTTCCAGATTTTTAATATCCTCCAAATAATTAATAATGCTTTCATAGCTTAAATTTTCCTCTTCAAGAGCATTTATAGACTCTAATTCCTTTTTTAATGGGTGAACCTTTTCTAAAAGAGATTCTCCTTTATCATTGAGCTCAGTTAATGATAAGTTTTCAATATTCATCTTTCCCTTGGATTTTGAATCTACCCCCTCTAAAAGTTCAACCAATTGTGCAAATTCAGCATGTAAATCAATCGTTCGACTTTCTACATCGGTCAATGTCAGTGGTTCAGACTGAGCAACCTTTACCAAGTCTATTATATCTAATTCGTATTCAGTACATATCTGATTAAGAAACTGTCTTGCCAGTTCCTTTTTAACACTGATTTTGGCAATGTTCATTTTTTCAGGGCGGAACCCCACGCTGTACGCCTCCGTGAACTGTTCATGGCAATTAATTATCGACTTGAAGGATACAGTTATTATTTATTTCGAGAAAGAATGATAGCTCAATTGGGAAAAAATGGGCAAAAACAAAACCAAAATTGGAGAAAAACCACCACTCGTCCATGATACTACCGAATTATTATTCTCAGATATTTTATCCTCAATAACCACCATTGATTTACACAAATACTTGCAGACTAAACGAAAGAAACAAAGAATCATAAAAGATATACCTCTTTCTAGATTATTCTTCCTCCTTGAAAGGGAAAATTTATTGAATGCAATTTCACATCAAGTCCACCTCTCAGAGACTATCGAATTAATTACAGGAATGATAGTTTCGGAGGATATAAGACGATATAGAGGACTATTACTTAATATTGAACGAGCTTCCATCTATTTCTATCTGTACTATTGGATTTTTCGCTTCTTAAATAACTTCAAAGCATCGAAATTAGCTCTTGAAAGCTATACTTCATTTTGGTTTCTTTTCGAGAGGATTTGGGAAATGCAATTTCCTTGGGGATTGATCCGTCCAGGGGCCATAGTTTACCCAATAACTTTCACACAGATACCAGAAATCCAAAAAATTGTAATAACACAACAAAAAACAGCATGGAAAATAGCAAAAACTATTGAAAAGAAAACAACAATGAAAAGTACACTTGAAGGAGTGAAAAATCTTTCATTGGATGTGATAAAGAAAACAGGAATAACTGGCCCAATGGCACGAGCTTCAGGATTGATTTCACCTTTCTCTACACAATCATCTTTTCCTATACGACAGTCAGCTCAGAACCTTCAAAAATTTACTTATACAACAGAATATAATCTACTCAATGTATTACGAGTCAGTTATACCGAATTACTTCTCAGTTTGAACCAAATTTCTCAATTACTCCAAGAATATTTTATTACGCCTCAAGGAACCTCGAATACTTTGAATGGTGAAATAACAACCACTTTTACAACTACTCTTGGTGAAAGCCACCTAACGCTAAATGTTTTAGATGATCAAGTTATTTATTTCAACATAATTCCTCCTCAAATGGTAAACATAACTGGAGTAATGGAAAGTCTTTCTACATGCCCAACTTCTCTGCAACTAGTAATTTTATTATTTTTTGATCCTGAATTCCTAACAAATCTAGTGTGATTAAGAATGATACCAAAGCAACTTTTATTACTATTTTTTCTGATTTTGATATTTGCTATTTTGATCTTAATATCATTAGATATTGACTACTTAAGTCGTCTAATATCACATGAGGAATTACCTTATGCTAAATCCTCTTTCCACATAGATGTCATGGAGATTAATCGTCAAATTAACCTAAACGTTCAATCAAAAATCACAATAGATAAATTAATTCAATTGTGTCCTGTTAACGCCATTAGCAAGCCGAATGACTCTCAAGAAGGTATGATAATATCAGAAACACTATGTTTAGGATATTCATGCCGTGAGTGTTTAAGATTAGTCCTCTTAAATCAATTCAACACGGAAATAAAATGAATAGATAGAAAATAAAAAAAGAAAGAAGTTAAGGTTTAATACCTAATTCCTGTTCTTTTTTCGCAATATCGAGTTTTGTTTTTACAACGGTATCAGGATTTAAGCTCATGGAATCAATTCCGCATTCGACAAGAAATGTGGCAAATTCGGGAAAATCACTTGGAGCTTGTCCACAAATACCGATTTTTCTATCTTTTGCTTTAGCTGTTTCGATGACAGACTTTACAAGACGCTTTACTGATGTATCTCGTTCATCATAAATATGCGCAACAAGTTCTGAGTCTCGATCAAGGCCAAGGGCAAGTTGTGTAAGGTCATTACTCCCAATTGAGAACCCATCAAAAACATCTGCGAATCCATCAGCTTCAATCACATTTGAAGGGATCTCAGCCATAACGTATACTTCAAGTCCATTTTCACCTTGTTTAAGACCTGCTTCAGCCATTGCAGAGATAACTTTTCTCCCTTCTTCTACAGTGCGACAAAATGGAATCATAGTAATAACATTAGTCAGACCCATTTCATCCCGGACGCGTTTAATAGCTTTACATTCCATGATAAAGGCTGGTTTGAAGTTTGGATCGTAATAGCGTGATGCACCACGCCAACCTATCATGGGATTGGATTCATCAGGCTCATAAAGAGAACCACCAATTAGATTGGCATATTCATTTGTCTTAAAGTCTGATAACCGCACAACAACATCATTGGGGTAGAAACCAGCAGCGATACGCCCAATTCCCATTGCAAGGTTTTCAATAAAGAATTCCTCTTTATCTTCATAAGCAGCCGTTCTCTCATCAATCTTTCTGATAATTTCACGGATTTCGCCATCAGTGTCAGCTTTTTCTTTAAGCTCCTCATAGTGATGTAAAGCAAGAGGATGAATTCCAATATAGGAGTTAATAATAAATTCTTCTCGGGCTAGTCCAACTCCATCATTAGGAATTTGACCCTGATCAAAGGCTTTTTCAGGGATTCCCACATTCATCATGATTTTTGTGCGAGTTTCTGGCATTTGATCTAAAAAGAT
>JBHLPQ010000137.1:0-10303 GCA_048939265.1 Promethearchaeota archaeon | reverse complement strand
TCTTTGAAGCTCCTTTATCTCGTAGTGTCTAGTTCCAATTAATTTTGGAGAGATTTGAGATTGATGTAAAAGTAATTGTAAAATGAGGGAGAACGTTAGATCTAATGATGCCTTGCTTAAACTAAGAAAAGAACCATTTTCACTTAAAACTGTGTAAAGTCCAAGGCATCTACCTCAAATAGGGGGGAAAGATTAGGGATTTAAATCTTTTTATATTTACTCTAGTTTTAATCAACTTTCTGTTCTTTCTATGAGTATTATATCAGATAATTAATGCAACCTTTCGTAATCCCAACCTGGTTTGATAATCATGCCTTCTCTCTTTCTACCATCAATTATAACCAAAAAGGGATTTTCAACACGAATATGACGAATAAATTCAGTTTCAGTAGCAATTGCTTTGCATGAATTCAACCAATTCCAATCAATAAAATCTTTCTTAGAATTATATTTTATAAAAAAGTATCCGATATTGGCCGTGGTAATATTTTGAAAAAAATGGCTTCCTTGTGAATGTTCAACTTGAAAATTTTCCAATCCGGTTTCAATGATAACCTGAGCTCCCGAGATATTGTTCCACATCACAGGAATCCCCAGAAAGCGATCAAATGTCCCCCAGCGACCAAATCCTAAAAGAATATAGGGAGTTTTTTGATTATGTAAATTCTGGTTTATTCTATCTATTTCGTTGACCATTTCACGTGTTTTCATCTTATCAAAAGATTCGGGTTTCACAAATACAATATCATGGATATTTTTTATAATCCGATTACCTGAAATTTGTGATGAATAAGCAAACATTTCGCTTTTGGGAGCTGAAAATATTTCATCGCTCAAAAGTTCATCCTGTTCAATGAATGGGCGAATTTGCAAAAGGTAGAAGGTTGTTCGTTTTTTAGGAATAAGTTGGAAATTTCCAGCAAATTCAATTTCCACACTGCAGCCCATGGCTTTTTCTCCAAGTTCTAGAACCCGAGAAATTGTTCGTGTTATAGGGAAGGTCTTATACTTTAGCTGATTACTAAAGGTTATCACGGGGGCTCCTTCTCCCATATAACCATTTCTAAGAACCTGATCATTATAATCATACGTGTCAGCTACTTGTGATAATATCTCCTGGTCAGCATCGAAAATACTGGCTTTTACTAAGAAAGAATCCTCTCCTTCTGAAATATCTGTTGCTGTAGATGCTAGATTAATTGCAAAAAATTCCATTTGGCTGTTCTGTAATAATTGGTCATGTGTAGAATAAAAACTGATTTCAGGATATTTGGGACAAAAGCGAAGCGTAAGACCCCCGTCTACAATTGTCTTTCCTAAACCAATAGCGAGAAAGACAATCCTATCAGTCGGTTTCATGTAGGAAATCGGGTAATAATTATACGAAGAGGCTACTCCAGAGAAACTAGGGTAGGATAGATTATTGGGATGCTCTCTTCCTACTACTTGTTGAATTACAACCGCCATCTTCGACTCCTCGATAGATTGGTCAGTCGACTCTGCGTAACTTTTCGCTTTCTTCAAAAAGGAAGATGCAAAAACCAGTTTGATGGCATCACAAAGCAATTCTACCCTAGTATCCATATCCTCATTATTTGGTAAGAAATATGTTTCAAAAATACCGGCAAACGGTTGATATTGTGAGTCTTCAAGTAAACTCGATGATCTCACAGACAAAGGACCGGTGAGAGTTCGCAAAATAAACCTTAAATCGTCCACAAGACTCTCTGAAATTTTTGCTTCTAGGAAACTTGTTTTAATCTCTTCATCAGAAACGTCAGACAGCGCAATGTTATAAATATCTTCATTTTCTTCCATAAACAGGTCAAATTCGCTAGTTCCAATGACAAACGTCTTAGGTATCCTAATATCAACATCCTGGGCAATTTCATCAGCAAGAAGGAATGTATTAAGTAGGAATTGGAGAAAAGCAATCCCTCGCCCCTTTCCACCTAAGGAACCTGGTCTTAGTCGTGTAAATCTTATTGCAGGATGATGACTATCTCTATCCCAATCATGCACAACACCTCCTGCTTTTTCAACAAGGATAGCATTTATTGAATCTAGTAGAAATTGTCGAAGCTCATCCTCTGAAAAGTCAGTAACTTTAACTGGTTTTATCTTCTGGGCTATAGCAAATTCAGCTCGATTCATTAACCATCCAGAAAAATGATCGTGAGACCCATGGTAGACTAAAGATTCATTAGGTACAACAGAAATTGCTTGATATAACTCCATGATATTTCTAGCTTTTCCCACAACTGTACCATCGGTTAATCGGAAAGTAAAATCACCAAAACCTAGATGCCTCAACATAAATTCTCTTAAACTCTTCAAAAGACGTCGGGACTTCTTATGAATAAAAAATGCTCCTAATTCCTTAGCTCGCTCTTTATTTTTCAGCTGTCTTGAATGTAACGCAGTAGGAAGGGTTAAATCGTCGCTTTTCACTTCTTTTATGAATTTTATTCCTGCATCATCATCTATTTTTCCCTCTCTTGGAAAACGAACATCAGAAATTACACCAATGACATATTTCTTGTATTTTTGATAATACCCGATCGCTTCTTCATAGGTGCATGCTAAGAGGATCTTAGGTCTAGCCCTCATTTGAAGTAGATTGTAGAAATCATTTATTCCAGCTGAAATTAATCGATGGGTTTGTTTCATGAGCTCACTATATATTAATGGCAAAAAAACAGAATAATGACGTATTGAATCCTCTACAACAATAATTACCCGTACAAGGCCAATCTCAGTATCATGAGTGACATTGAGTTGGTCTTCAAGATGTTTGATTATAGCAACAAAGACTGTTGAATCTCCATTCCATAAGAAAATCCTGTCTATCCCTTTTCTTTTCGTTGGTTCAGGTAAATAAGGGATGATGCTTGCATTATTCAACAGAAGGATGACTGGTATACCATCTCGTATCTTTTTAATTTCCTGTCCAAAAGTAAACGCATCAACATCCCCTAATCGCCTCATGGTGATAACTAGATCAAAGTCTTGTTCCTCAACCAATTTTAACGCTTCGTTAGCTGACGCAACCCGAGTGATGCTTGGTAAAGTTCGAAGATTTAAATTATGAAACTCCGCGAAAATTTGATCAGAAAGTCTCCCATCTTCCTCAAGAATGAAATTGTCATAATAAGAACTTACCAAAAGCACTCTGTTAATCCTTTTAATCATTAAATCATGAAAAACACGATATTTGGGTTTATAGTCTAATCCTAGATCATCTTCTTCAATAATATGGAGGGGAGTGGAATTTCTCATTTGTTTTCAATGCCTCTCTAAAGTAGTACTTGAAAAACTTTCTGAACAGGATCAAACTTTATGATGAATTTCTTTTTTTACAATAGAATATCCCAAAGAAGGATTATTTTTGATAACAATCACATAATTATTTTATTTTCATTAATATAATTCCTTATATTGGTTTGGAACTACTAGCTTTAACTTATTAGGCTTTGTAATTTCTTTTTCCGTTAATATAGTACTTCTTTGCTTATTTAAGAGTGATTAATATCTTTCCAATGAGTTAAAAGATGACTCCTAATTGCATCGGTCTTAACAGACAAGCCTAAAAGAAAGTCTGTCATTGGCTTTAATATCTCAAATTAGCCACTAATGTAGGAAAGAAAGGAGAAAGAAAAGGGTATCAAAATGACATACATCGACGAAGTTTATGATTGGGTGGTTGAAAAAAATCCTGGTGAAAAAGAATTCCATCAAGCAGTAAAAGAAGTTTTGGATTCATTAGAACCTGCGATTAATCGACATCCTGAATTACAAAAGCATAAGATGCTCGAACGCATTGTTGAACCTGAAAGGCAATTAATGTTCAGAGTGCCATGGCAAGATGATCAAGGGCTCATACATGTTAATCGTGGTTTTCGTGTACAATTTAACTCTAGCATCGGCCCTTACAAGGGTGGTCTTAGATTCCACCCCAGTGTGTATCTAGGGATCATCAAGTTCCTTGGGTTCGAACAGGTTTTCAAAAACTCCCTTACAGGGCTTGCTATGGGCGGGGGAAAAGGAGGAAGCGACTTTGACCCTAAAGGCAAGAGTGACAATGAAGTTATGAGATTCTGTCAAAGCTTTATGCAAGAACTGTACCGCCATATAGGCCCTGATTGTGACGTTCCAGCTGGAGATATTGGTGTTGGTGGTCGTGAAATTGGTTATTTATTTGGTCAATATAGAAAAATAATGAATCAATTCCATGCTGGCGTACTGACGGGGAAAGGGTTAGACTATGGTGGTTCTTTGATCAGGCCAGAAGCTACTGGTTATGGATGTACATATTTTGTTGTTGAGATGCTTAAAGACCGAGGTCTGGATATGAAAGACAAGATATGTGCCGTTTCTGGATCAGGTAACGTTTCTCAGTATACCACAGAGAAAGTGAACCAATTAGGTGGAAAAGTTGTTACGCTTTCAGATTCAAATGGTTTCATTTATGATCCAGATGGCGTTACGTTTGGTGAAAAATTTGATTTCTTCATGGAACTAAAACAAGTCCGCCGAGGTAGAATCAAAGAATACGCTGAAAAGTTTAATGTAGATTACTATCCTAATAAACGGCCTTGGGAAATCAAATGTGATATCGCTTTTCCCTCTGCAACACAAAATGAAATTGAGGCGCACGATGCCCAAAAATTGATAGACAATGGTGTCATCGCCATTGGAGAAGGAGCGAACATGCCTTCTACAATTGATGCAATTAACCTCTTCTTAGAAGCAGGGATTGCATTTGGGCCTGCTAAAGCTGCTAATGCTGGTGGAGTAGCTACATCAGGACTTGAGATGTCTCAGAATAGTCTCCGCCTCGCCTGGACTCGTGAAGAAGTTGATCAACGGCTTCATGGTATAATGGTTAACATCCATAAAAGCGCTCGTGAAGCAGCAGAAAAATATGGAGCTCCAGGAAATCTAGTAGTTGGAGCCAATATCGCTGGTTTCATGAAAGTTTCACGAGCAATGATGGCACAGGGGCTTATTTAAAGCCTTATCAGCTTCAAGAAATTAATACTCCCCTAACTCCTCTTTTTTTATCATTCCTTGATTTTAATTGTTTCTGTTTCTGTTTCAACTAATTCTTTGGGAAAACGAAGCTCAAACACATTTCCTTTCGGACCAGATGACATGATTTTAAGATTTCCACCATAATGTTCCATAATTACTGAGCATAGAGCTATCCCAATATGGTGCCCGATAACCTCCCATTCATCGGTAATTTGTCCTGAAAGCTGTGATACTATTTCATGTGTTAATGGTTCAGAACAATAATCACTTATTTGAACGCTGTAAAAAGAGGGTAGATAAGACCCTGTAATATTGATGCTTGTATCAGTACTACTGTCAAAAGACTTCAAAATAAAAGCTAATAATTCATTGAAAACATCATTAAGATGAGTATCAACGAGAATTTTGGTATCAAGGTTATTTTTATCAATAATAATATGCTCAGAATATTCAGAAAATTGAGAAAGAACATTCTCAACGATATCAAGTAGTTTGACCCCAACTCTTGGAATAAAGGGGGTCTGAAGAATCTCAAAAATGTGATTTACCATGTCAATTGTCTTTGATGAGCCTGAAGCGATGGAAATGGCTTTGTTTATAATAGTCCTATTAATTTCGAGGTTTGATTCTTGCATTAAAAGGATCAATTCCAGGTTATTGATGATTTTCTGCATATCATTGTTAATGAAGTGACTCATCATTGCGTGGTAGCGTTCTTCTTCAAGTTTTACTTTCCGTAATGCTTCTTCAGCTTGTTTCCGCTTCGTAATATTCCGAGCAATACCCAACACCCCTTTCACTTCACCATCCACAATTTGTGCTGATGCTTTAATCTCTACGGGTACATAGTCACCAAATTTTTTCAGAAGACGCACTTCGATAGCAGGAAAACCTCGCAGCTTTACAATATGGAATATTCCTTCTTCAATTAAAGGGAGATCTTCTTCATGTATTAAAGGAAGGAAGGACTTTCCAATCCACTCGTTAGGGAGCCAGCCTGTAATAGACTCCATAACAGGGTTAAGAGAAGTTATTGTCCCGTTTAACGATATAGAAAAAATGATATCCCTTGCATTCACAACATAACTTCTATATCGTTCTTCTGATTCGCGTAATTTCTGTTCTACTTCCTTTCGATCTTTAATATCAGTAAAAACTGATAATACTCCATCAAACTCTCCTTTGTGAGAAAATACGGGTGTTGCTGTGATAATTACTGGAATTACTACCCCATCTTTCGCTAACAAACTGGCCTCATAAGTTGTTCCGATTCCCTCTGGACGTTTTGACGTTTCTTGGGTAATTTGATCCAGATATTCTTTTGGGACTATGAAGCTCCAATGTTGACCCACCAATTCTTCTTCTGTATAACCTAGTAGCTTAGCGGTTTTAGGATTTACAAAGGAGATTTCCCCTTCCGCGTTTTCTAAGAGAACTCCCTCTTCAAGTTTTTCCACGAGCATCTGGTATTTTTCTTTAGATTTCCAGATCTCCTTTTCAACTCGTTTAAATTCAGTAACATCACGAACGATTGATAGAACTTCATCCTCACCTAAATTTGTCATCCGACATTCATAATGATGTTTGATTCCTTTTACTGGAAGTTGATATTCAAATATTTGTGGTTCACTACTGACTAGTGTTTCTTTGATATAGTACATAGTTTGTTCTGCAAGTTTTTCAGGTAAGACCTCGTGAACATTTTTCCCGATAAACTCTTCAGGAGTTGCATATAACTCATCTCTTGATCCACTATAAGCAGTAAACTTACCTTCTTTGTTGATTTGAAACATGAGATCTGGAATAGCCCTTAGTAATGCTTGATTTTTAGCCTCACTCTCCTCTAAAGCATTTCGATATTTTTTTTCGGATTCTGATAATTTTAGTTCCATCTGTCTAAAATTTTCAAGAGTCCTCCGGATTGCTTCCGTCACGTCTTCAGGGATGTCTTGTCTATTCAACAGATCCTCAATTTCCATTGAAGTCTCACGACCAATTGTAGCATACCTACCGAGATTTGATAAATATTGGCTAATAAAGTGATTCTAATTTTCGATCAATATCTATTTCCAAATATGATGATCCAGTTGTCTTTTCCATTAATCATCATCTGAAAGCATTGAAAACGTATAGAGGACTTCTATAAGAGTATTTTAAAAAATATTTTTTTACTTAGATTTCCTTTGGAATTTCGATTAAATTGAGAGGGATGAGAAGTTGGAACTCATTCCCTATTGGTTCTAATGCCCGAATTTTAATTGATCCTCCATAATGTTGTAGAATAACTGATGCAAGAGCAATCCCAATGTTATGGCCTATTATTTCCCATTCATCTGTAATTTTACCTGAGAGTTTTGAAATTATTTCTTCTGATAAAGGTTCGGAACAACAATCGCTAATAAGAACGCAAAAAGATGATGGGAGGAAGGATCCCGTAATAGTAACACTAGTATCCTCACTAACACCTTTTGAGGTTGAGATGAACAAAAACAGTTCTTTAAAGACATCATTAAGCTTTCTATCCCAAAAAATATTTATTTCAAGAGTCTCTCTGACTATCGAGAAAATCTGAGGATATTCTGATAATTCCGAAATTGTCTCATGGATCAGACTTACTAAAGATAAACTTGCTTTTGGTTGAATAAAGGGAGACTTTAGAGCCTCAAAAACCCTATTGACTCTGTCAATGGCTTTAGATGAGTTAGAAGCTATACTAATCGCATCATTTACTATATTTCTATCTATTTCAACCCTTGAATCATACATCAATAACAGTAGTTCGAGATTATTGATAATTTTCTGCATATCATTGTTAATGAAGTGACCTAGCATTGCATGGTATCGTTCTTCTTCAAGTTTTGCTTCTAAAACTGCTTGTTCTGCTCTTTTACGTTCAGTAATATCACGAACTATACCTTGAATCACTCTTCTCCCACTAATTTGAAAGAGGCTTGATGAAACTTCAGCAGGAAATACCTCCCCGCTTTTCTTTTTAAAGTCCACCTCAAAATTCACAAACCCCTCTTTAGCAATTGTTTCAAAAGCTTCTCTTGATGTTGCAAGCGAATGGAATGGATGGAGGTCTGATATTTTGACTGAAAGTATCTCTGGTTTTGTATATTCAAAAAGCTCTAATGTTTTCTTATTTACATCTACAATATTTCCCTCTAAGTCATGCAAGAAAATAGAATCGTTTGAAAACTGGAAAAGGTTGCTATATTTCTCCTCACTCTGCTGTAATTCCCGCTCAACCCGCTTTCGTTCGGTTATATCAGTAGATAATACTAGAACTCCTTGAAATTCCCCTGTTTTTGAGAAAATCGGCCCTGCTGACACGATTACTGGAATAAAAGTTCCATCTTTAGCTATAATCTTACTTTCATATGTGCTACTTACTCCTTTAGGTCGTTTTGCAGTTTCAAACCGGGAAGTTTCAAGATCTTCTTCAGGAACTATAAAACTCCAATGCTTTCCTAAAAGCTCTTCTTCAGTGTAACCTAATGTTTCTAGTGTTTTAGGATTAGCAAGGGTAATGAATCCATCTGGATCCTCTACTGTAAGACCCTCCTCTAATTTATCAATAAGCATTTGATATTTCTCTCTTTCCTCGCTTAATGCTTTCTCTATTTCAATTCTTTCTGTAACATCCCTGACAATGCCTCGAAAACCCATAATTTTTCCTGTAGAAGCTCTGATCAGGGAAACAGAGGACTCACTGATCCTATTAACTCCATCTTTTCTAATAAATGCGAAATCTAATACTTTTGCGGGTTCTCCTGTTCGGAATACAGTGTTATAAGTTTGATACACCCTTTTTGCTGTTTCTTCGTCCATATATTGACGGTAGTTCATACCCATGATTTCAGCTCGAGAATAGCCAAGAATTTCACATATTGAATCATTAAAAAATGTAAAATTCCCCGCGAGATCTACTTCATAATATCCTTCTTCAATAGTCTCTAATATTGTACGATACCTCTCTGCACTCTCTTGGAGTTGCTTCTCTGCTAGTTTACGTTCAGTAATATCTGTGAAAACACTCAATACACCATCAAATTCTCCCAAGATAGTAAATATCGGAGTTGCTGTGATGATAACAGGGATTTTCTGCCCATCCTTCGCAGCAAGAGCAGCTTCATAGGTACTACTGATCCCCTGAGGACGTTTAACTGTCTCAGCTTCAACCTTATCAAAATATTCTTCGGGTACGATGCAACTCCAATGTCGTCCAAGTAGTTCTTCTTTAGAATAACCTAATAAGTCTGCGGTTCTAGGATTGAGGAAAGCGATTTGACCTTTTGTATTTTCTAAGAGGACTCCTTCCTGTAATCTCTCTACAAGCATTTGATACTTCTCTTTAGATTCTCTTAGCTTCTTTTCTGCCAGTTTCCGCTCAGTTATATCTGTAAAAACTGAAATGACTCCATTGAACTTTCCTTCGGAAGTAAATACTGGAGTCGCAGAAATAAGGACTGTAATTAAAGATTTGTCTTTCTTTTGTAGAACTACTTCATACGTGCTACTGATTCCCTCCACACGTTTTTTAGATTCTTTCATAGCTATCTCAAGATTTGGTTCGGGGACATGATATGTCCAATGCTGACCTATTAATTCCTCCATAGGGAAACCGAACATTTCAGCGGCTTTAGGGTTCAGGAATGAAACATACCCCTCTGCATCTTCTAAAATAATTCCTTCTTCTAGTTTTTCCACAAGCATTTGGTATTTTTCTTTGGATTCTATTAACTCCTTTTCAGCCATTTTGCGAGCAGTTATATCTGTGAAAACAGTCAGCACGCCATCAAACTCCCCTGTACTAGAAAATATGGGTGCTGCTGTAATAATAACAGGGATTTTTTGCCCATCCTTGGAAGAAATATAAGCCTCATAAGTACTACCTTCCCCTTGAGGACGTTTCATAGCCTCAGTTTTAATCATTTCGAGATATTCTTCTGGTACGATATAGCTCCAATGTTTTCCTAACAATTCTTCTTGAGTATATCCTAAAAGATCTGCTGTTCGTGGATTTATGAAAATTATCTGGCCTTTTGCATCTTCTAAAAGAACTCCTTCCTGTAACTTCTCCACAAGCATTTGATACTTCTCTTTAGACTTTCTTAACTCTTCTTCTGCTTGTTTACGTTCAGTAATATCTATCAAAGTAACCAAATTAGCTGTCTTTCCTTTATAGAGTATTGTTTTCGAGTAGTTGTCCACCCATTTCATTTTGTTACTTTTTGAGAATAGTCTGTAGGAATAGTTTGTTACA
>JBHLPQ010000292.1:0-3475 GCA_048939265.1 Promethearchaeota archaeon | reverse complement strand
TATACCCGAAGAACATTCCAAAAATTTGTTTCTTGAAGGGGTAGTAGAACGAAGTTTCTTTTTAGGAAAATGGGTAAATCTCGTGGTGAAAGTTGAGAGGTTTGCTAAAAAAGAAATTCAAGTCATTGTTCCCTCGATAAATCTCTCAGAATACAAAATTGGAACTAATATCAACTTGGAAATTCCTCAGGATGCAATAACATGTTTTGATGAACCTTGGGAGACAATTAAACAAATGGAGTCGATATAAGTGCCAAATGTTAAGCTGAAAGGAGTTTCAAAATATTTCGGACGAGTAAAAGCCTTAGAAGAAATAGATCTAGAAATCAAAGACGGTGAATATTTAGCACTCTTAGGCCCCTCTGGATGTGGGAAAACAACACTAATTAATTGTATAACTGGAATTGTAGAACCTACTAATGGAACCATCTTTATTGATGAAGAAATGGTTAAAGATTTACCTATTGAACGTAGAGAATTTGCAATGGTTTTTCAGAGCATCGCGATATTTCCACACATGACTGTTGAACAAAATGCAGCATATGGGCCTTTTGTAAATGATGTTCCAAAGAAAACTCAAATTGAAATAAGTGAAGACATGCTTGAATTAGTAGATCTCTTAGAACAAAAGCACTTGCGTCCACGTGCTCTAAGTGGAGGAGCAAAACAGAAAACCGCAGTCGCAAGAGCTCTAGCCAACAAACAGGATCTATTGATACTGGATGAACCCATTTCCGCCTTAGATTACAAAGTCCGCGTTTCATTACGATATGAGCTTCGAAAATTAGTAAAAAAATTAGGATTGACCGCTATTCATATTACCCATGATCAAGAAGAAGCCATGGCAATCGCTGATCGAATAGTTATAATGCGAGCTGGTCGAATTGTGGAAAGCGGAACCCCTCAACAGCTTTACCAACGCCCACAAACATTGTTTTCAATGAATTTTGTGGGGGAGAGTAATTTTTTGGAGGGAATAATTAAAAAGAAAATTTCGGACTCATCTTACAGAATTGAGTTTAGAAATCGTCAAAGCATTGACCTTCAAGGTATAGAGGGGAATTTCAATCGGGGGGAGAGTATTGTATTAGCATTCCGTCCTGAAACTTTGAATTTTTGTTCTCAGGAATACGAAAATACTTTAAGCGGAACTATTTCACGAAAAAGATTCAGTGGGGGATATATTCGATATGAAGTAAACCTAGCAACTGATGATACGATCATTCTCGATTCAAAGACTCAATTAAAAGAAAAAGAAAAAACATACATCCAAATTGAACCCCAAGAGGCACGTTTATTCACTACTCCAGAATTTGGTTTAAAGAAGGTGTTAACACTTGAATGAAAATGAAGAAAGTAGTTTACTCCACTGGTTCCGACAACGCCGTAACCAGATCATTTTAGAGAGCTTAGATGAACATAACGAGAAGATTTTAGATACTTTAACTTCGTGTGAGGAATTAATCAAACACATGTCCTCCCCTGAGCTAGCTCGCGTAGAAAAGCTATATAATCGTGTGAGTATGCTCGAACGATCTGCTGACCATATTCAAGATGATCTCGCGAACGAAATAGCACGGGGAGTTCTTCCACCTGAAATTCGGGAAAAAATGTATCATCTAGTTCGATTATCCGATAGAACGGCAAATTGGACAAAAACAGCATGTAAAAATATGGTGATGCTTGCTAAACTAGATGTAGATATGTCACAATTTGAAGATCCAATACTAAACTATTTCAAAGCAATAAATAAGCTCACAATAGAATCAGTTCGCGTTTTTCGAAAAATGTGTTCTGCACTTGGACGAGATGATCGGACGATTATTGATAATCGTCAAATCATTGAAGATCGTGAACGAGAAGCTGATGAGGTTCATTTTCGGGCGAGAGAGGAAATATTAGGGCTTGCAAACAGCTTTGGATATTCTATTCATTTTCTTCTTCTAGATACTGCAAAAAATTTTGAAAATGCGTCAGATGCTGTTACATCTGCAGCAGATGTGCTTTACACTATTGTACTGTTGGGAACTCCGGCTTAATCTCTTGTGTAATACTCTCCTTGGAGAATTATTATTATATGATTGATGAAACTTCGAAAATTACCGTGATTTCAGGCGCAGGGTTCTCTCACGCCTCTGGGATACCAACTTTTCGTGGAAAAGACGGGCTCTGGAAAAACTATGATCCAGCTGAACTCGCTACTCCCAATGCGTTTACTAAAGACCCTGTCCTCGTTTGGGAATGGTACAAATGGCGATTAAATATCATTTTGAATGCAAAACCTAATCTTGCTCATGTAAAATTAGCAGAACTCGAACAGAAGGAATTTGATATTGCAATCCAAACTCAGAATGTAGATGACCTACATGAAAGAGCAGGATCCCAAAATGTGACTCATCTCCATGGAGAAATCCGACAAGCAAGATGTGTCAGCTGTGGAGAGAAGTTCCTTTGGACATTAGATCTCCTTAAAACCACTAGTACTATTCCAGAATGTAGTACCTGCGGATCTATATGCCGACCAAATGTTGTCTGGTTTGGAGAGGGATTAGATCATGGAATTATACAAGGATGCTTTAATCGTTTATCGATCACAGATGTGCTTATCGTTGCTGGAACGTCAGGAATTGTCTATCCAGTGGCGGAATTTCCATTCATAGCAAAAAGACAGAATTCTAAGCTCCACATTTATGAATTCAATCTTGACTATACTCCTATTTCTAGTATAGCTACAAATACAATCCTTGGTTCAGTAGAGAAAACTATACCTGAATTCTTTGAATCCTATAAATGAGGAAGAAAAATGAAAATCACATATCTTGGGCAAGCTGGATTTATGATACAAGAAAATTCTTCTACTCTTCTTATCGACCCTGGTAAGAAAAAAAATGGTGAAATCTCTGGGAATATTGTGTTTGTGACTCACAATCATTTTGATCATACTAGGGGAGTGAAGCCATTCTTAAAACACAATCCTGAAGCTATTTTAATTTGTAACGACTAAGTGGCGAATCCATTCAAGAAGTGGCAAGACCGAATTACCCTTATAAATTCTGGTGATGAAATACAACGCGGTATCTGGAAGTTTAAATTTATAGAGGGACGTCACGGCTTATTCTCAGGAGTTCAAAATACTGGGGTAATTATTCAGGCTTCAAATTTGAAATTTGGTCATGTGGGGGATTCAGTTGTCTTTAGTGGTTTCTCTAAGGAAGAAATGGATTATTTTGCCATCCCTATCAGTGGATTTTTTACAACTTCCCCTAATAAGGCATTAAGAGAACTTGAAAACTTTAAACAACCGTTACCGACCATTATTACAATGCATTGGCTTTGGAGAAATCCTCGTGGCTTTTGTAAGCGTTTAAAAGCTAAATTCCCTGATAGCCAATGTATTGTACCTAAAGAAGGTGAACTTGTGAAGTTTTAATTCTTCGACCAAAGAGTTTCTAAGAATTTATCAATTCTTGAAAGG
>JBHLPQ010000136.1:0-10324 GCA_048939265.1 Promethearchaeota archaeon | reverse complement strand
GTAGCAATCATTACCTGGCGTTTGCCTCCCCGGGCATCCTCATCGTCAATGGTTGAAAAATATAAATAACCATCCATGTCAATATTAGCCACTCTGAATAATACACCTTGAGCAGCAAAGTAATCGATGGTGCCGAACATTGGGCCCGCTGCCTGGAAAAGTTGAACCCCGATAGATTCGATTGAGATGGGTAAGGTTGTTTTCTTTGGATAAACAACTTTTAGATAGGGCCCAATCTTATCATCCCAAACCACCCAGAATACAATAATAGTCTTCTTATCTTCAGGGCTGATTTCTACTTTTTCCTCAATTAAGAATTGATCTCTGATCTGTCTACTCAATAAATTATGTCTTCGTCCCCGAGTTATTTTTCCAGCTATACTTGCGAGAAGATCTCTTTCGTTAATTGGTTTCGCAAGGTAATCATCTGCTCCCAGCATCTTTCCAAAGCGAACATCTTCAGCTGAATTTTTCACTGTCAGAAAGATAAAGGGAATTAAGTTCCAATCAGGATTATCAATCATTTTTTTGAAAAAATCATAACCATTCATTTCAGGCATCATGATGTCACAGAGAATTAAATCTGGTAATTGATTATGGCTTTCCAAAATCTCTAGTGCCTCAACCCCATTTGTGGCGGTTATGATCCTGTAGTCATTATTTTCCAAAATTAATTTCGCGTGTTCTAGGAATGCCTCTTCATCTTCTACGAGAAGAATCAACGATTTCATTCTATGGTTCCCTTTTGCTCTAACAACTATTATTGTTCAATCGTTGAATTCCATTCAATATACCCTTTAAAAAATCCTCTTTATGTACGACATAGTATTGAAGACATTTAGAATTACTTCTTCTTTATGATTTTGTTATTTCATCCTGAACTTGACAATGGTGAATTAATAATGAGTCTGGAATCAATTATAGCTGCTAGTAGGTCTTCTTCTCGATTCCCAGTTGCATTAACCTATACTTTTTTTAAAACTACAATAATAACAGCATATTTGTCAGTCCATCTCGTGAAAGGGATGCCATTATTATGAGAAAATACATAATAATCCAATTTCTGCTGTTTTCATCGATCTATTGTTTTATTATATCTCCAATATGCGTGACGGGATTAGTTTCTTCATCTTCAGTTCCTAATGCCCGTTTTGGTCATGATATGGTATATGACGAGTTAAATCAACAAGTTATACTATTTGGCGGTACTGCTGCCAATGATGGGCATAGTGACCTCAGTGATACCTGGATTTTTAATTGTACAGCCAACATCTGGGAAGAATTAGATCCTTTATTCAGTCCTTCTCCAAGGATGGATCATTCCATGGTTTTCGATTCCATAAACCAACAAGTGATCCTTTTTGGTGGGTGGACACCCGATACGTGGATTTTTGATCTTGAAGATAAAGAGTGGACAGAGGTCACTTCAGCAACTCATCCCTCAACCCGACGTTCCGCTAGTATGTATTTTGATCCCGTACACGAGAAGGCTGTTTTATTTGGTGGTTACTTGAATGATGATAGTAAGGCTGGGGATACGTGGATCTTTGATCCCATAAATAACACTTGGACTCAAGTATTTCCATCCTCGAAACCAGTTGCACGCTATGGGCATAGCTTTGTTTATGATTCTGTAAATCAACAAGGCCTTCTCTTTGGAGGACGAGTGACTGCGTTACAAAGTGAAACATGGGCGTATAACTATTCCAGCAATTCATGGACATTATTGCGTCCTACTCAACAACCTAAAGCGCGATATTGGCACGATGCAGTGTTTGATACAAAGCAAGAAAACATGGTTATGTTTGGAGGAGACGATGAAGGATCAGGTCGTTCAAGAAACGATGTTTGGAAATTCACTCCAGAAAATAACCAATGGACTGAACTTTCCTCTGAAAAAAAGCCTGTTCCCAGAACTAATCATGCTATGGTATATGATTCAATAAATGAAAGAATAATACTCTTTGGTGGTCTGGGTAATGATTACTCTGACAGCTATAGTGATACTTGGGCCTTTGATTGCATCAAAAACAATTGGATTGAACTATCTGAAAACTCAAGATCAAGTTCTATTCCAGGATTCCAACCACTTCTTGCTACTAGCATTTTAGTTTTTGTTTCAATTATCATACATAGAAAAAAACTTGAATGATGAGTGTGGTAATTAAGATGTCTAGACACTTCCGATTAATCTGTATTACATTAATTATATCAGTAATAACCCTGAATTGTTGTACTCCCACAAAAACATCTGTAACATCATCAAACACGTTCTTAGATGAATATAATATAATAATACTTGTCGCAGACGGTGTTGGGAACTGTTATTATGTTATAGAAGAATATTTAGAGGGTTTTGGTGCTAATATTACCACAGTTGGTTTATATAAGACTATTAGGACTTGTAATAACAAGGGAGAAGCCAAATATCTCACCGCAAACATTACAATTTCAGAAATTAATGAAATAACTGATTATGATGCGATAGTAGTGCCCAGTGGGGGATACTGGGGGTCAATGATGAGACAGACGCAAGTCAAAGATCTGATTTCTCATGCTTATAAAGAAGGATTGATTATAGCTTCATTCTGTGTGGGAACTGTTATCCTTGCTGTGGCTGATATTCTTGATGGGATTAATGTTCTAAGTCATGAAAATGTGAATGAGGATGTAATCGAATCTGGAGCTAATATAATTACCGATGCAACCACGATTTCAGATAGTAGGATTATTACAGCTGATAAAGGAGGAGGTCTTGCTGGTGGCGGATATAATGCAGCACCAATTTATGAGTTCTGCTTAGCAATTGCAAAAGCATTATTGGGATATTCCTACATTAAAAACACCGATGTTCAATCATTAGGAGAAGGAAAGTATTCCATAGATGTTGAAACTCAAACCCCGAATCTCCCTATAGATGATTATAACCCAGAGATTGACGTTATTTCCGCTTCTAGTTATGATATTTCAAAAGAAGAATCTTATGGTGAAACTATTATATTAACAGAAGATGAAGAGAATATCTATACAGGAGAGCTCGAAATTCAGGAAGATGGTAAATATACACTGAACTTGGAGGTAAAAGATACTGTTGGTAATCTTGAAATCATCAGAGATATTTCTACAATCACTATTGGGAATCCAGTTCCGGCCTGGGAATTCTTAATACTGCTTCTAAGTTTGTTTGTTTTCAGTAATTTGGGAAAACGAAAGTTTTAGGCTCTAATCTCTTACAATATGGTTTTGGCCTTTTCAATGTCGTCTACTCCAATGACAATCCTGTTATTTTCAGCCAAATAAATCAAATTAATATTGATACCTTCAAGGGTGAATTTACGGAATAATGCTCCACCAGCACCAGGTTTTTTCACTATTTCTTTGATATCAATGACAAGTACTTCACGTTCCTCTTTTATCATAAAACCCGCTCGTTTAAGCAAATTGTAAGCTTTTCCAGATTCTTCAACCAGAATGTGTATTAAGTCCTCTCCGTCACAAGTCGCTCCACACAAACCTTCAATATTTATATTAACCTTTCCTAGAGTTTCTCCTAAATCAGCTAGAGCCCCAGGATTATCTTCTAATACAATAGTTATGTCTTTCATTCCAACTACCTTAAAAAATTGTCCAAGACATTATTCCCTTGAATTGCAGAATATAAACTTTTTCAAAAATAGGGAATTAATGAAAATCATCTTACATTAAGTCTTAGGTGCAGTAACCTAGTTTTTTTTAAACCTTCAATTGAGTCCATTTGATGTCTTCAGAATTCAATTATGTTCCTACTAAGCATGGGAATAAACAGCCGGAGAGGACTATGAAAAGAAATGTTATCTTATTTTTCATTGTACTATTATCTTTAGTGTTAGCATCCATTGTTGGGACTCTCTTCCTAATGACCACAATGGTGGAATCCGAATTCAAAAAACACACTATACAAACTGGATTAGAAGGGCCTCTCTTCTTATCAATAGTTGATTTAGACCAAGATACCGATAGGGATATTTTGGCAACAATTTTTGATGGGAGTAAAATTGTATGGTATGAGAATACAGGGAATAAAAGGTTCAATGAACATGATATTGATAATGATTGTAAACAAGCTGCTTGTGTTCATGGTACCGATCTTGACAACGATGGTGACCTAGATATCATAGCTTCCTCAGGAATAGAAGGGATTTTTTATTATGAAAACCAAGGCAGCAACAATTTTGAACGGTTTCTAATCAATGAATCCATTGTTGATTGTTTCACAATCATTCCTGTCGATGTGAATAATGATGACCTTATTGATATAGTAGGTGCCCGTCGAACGAGTATCATCGCTTTATGGCTCAATCAGGGGAACTTCATCTTTACTCGACATACTTTAACTGATAATCCAACTTTAGTTAGGTACCTATGTTCTGCAGACCTAGATAACGATGAAGATGTGGATATAGCTGCAATATCTGTAAGTGGTCATGTATTCTGGTTAGAAAATCTAGGAAACGTCACTTTCTTACAACATGATATTGAATCGGGCTATTTGGGAGGCCACGGGATTGATACATACGATATTGATAATGATGCTGATATGGATATATTTACTTGCGCAAAGGACAACAATGAAGTTAATTGGTTTGAAAACAATGGTAGTGGGATGTTTTCCAAAAAAAATATAGATACACAAACTTTAGACCCGGGATATGTTCATTGCTCCGACTTAAATAACGATAATCTTGTAGATATCATTGGAATGTCATTTGAATCAGAACAGCTATACTGGTGGCAATATTCCGGTAACAACAGTTTTATTCGACACATCATTCACGAAAACTATGGAGGAACTGTGTGTAAGACTGGAGACATTGATAACGATGGGGATATGGATATTATAGCTAGTGATTATCTCTATGGATCCATTTATTGGTGGGAGAATCTTCTAATATAACAGAAAACCACTACTAAATAAATATCAAACTGCTTTGGGTTGTGTAAATGAATAGAAAACGAGTATTTCTTATAATCCTCATTGTTTTTCTCTGGGTAATTGGAATAAGTGAAACAGGGACAACCCCTGTTTGCGCCTGCACGAATTTTAAAATAAAAGATAATCAAACGGTTTTTTTCGGTAATAGCGAAGATAACACTTACACAACGATTTCCGAAACATATATCACCTTTATTCCAAGAGGACAGGTGTGGTATGATGGATCAACTATCGAATATGGCTCTGCAGTTGTGGGCTATGCGAATGGTAGCGCCTATAGTTGGATTCAGGGTGGAATGAATGATCAAGGATTAGCTTTTGATTCTACATCTGTACCGTATACCCAGCCAAATCTCCATAATGAGAGACCTCCTTTGCTAATTCCTCAGATATTCAGTTGTATAACAGTTGGTGATGTTATAGAGAGTATTAATACTCATTCCATTTATCCTCAAGAGGGTAGTGTCCAATCATTCTTTGTTGATAGAACTGGGGAGTCTATCATTTATAATATTGGCGAGGATGGAAACTTAGCCATTTTTAAATCCAACAATAGTTTTCAAATAGCTACAAATGACTATGTAGATGACCCCTCACGAGGAAATCCAAGTTCTGATACTAGAGAGAGATTTAATGTGGCGGAAGAGAAGCTCAATGATATTGTGACAAATGACAACCTAACAATTGATGCTATCACTTCAGTTCTGGAAGCAGTACATTTTGAAGGAGGAAACCTCAACACCCTTTATTCCAACATCTTTGATGTCACGAAAGGGGATATTTATCTTTATTTCTTCCATCAATTTGAAGAAGTAGTTAAATTGAATCTTGAAGAGGAATTAGCAAAAGGTCTTCATTCGTACAGAATCGCTGATTTATTCACTCAAACCACAGTAGACAATGCGTATACAGAATACACTGCATATCCATTTCTGGTTAGAGCTTTTTTCGCGGATCTAATTCTTCTAATTCTAACTGGTGTTATTGATGTTCTCTTGATAATAGGGATGCTATTTATCTTAAGTAAACATTCGTTAGAAAAAGTCATTGAGATAAGAACCGCTCAATCCTATGTAAAAGAGGAGAAATCATCGATTAAAAGTGATTTCCATGAAATTTCTTTCAAGAGATCTACTGTCTACATAATCGCATCTCTTGCCTTGATCTGGTCTTTTCTAAGTTTCCCAATGGTCTATTGGAATCGTCTTGGGGAAATGTTTTCCCTTGATCCTTTTCCTTTTCCTTCATTTTATGCCTATTATCATTTCTTCCTACTAATCAGTGTTCTTGGTGTCTTTCTATTAATTTATCTTTTTTCTTCGTTCACAAACAAGGGAATGGTGATTCAATTGGTTAAAAGGGGAGTAGACCTTGGAAAAGCATCGAAAAAAAGTCATTTCACCTTCCTTATCCTACCTGTGGTCATTTGTCTACTTTCTCTCATCTTGGGCTTTCTCAAACTTGTACCTCAAGTAGATTGGTTGGTTTTCATCATTACTTATCCGTTAATGGCAATGATTCTCCTATTAATCCCCCCAGTCGCTGAAAATAAGAGTATTTTAGGTAAAGATTCCCAAACAAAATGGAGGATAATTGTACTCAAGATTAATCGTTTGCTAATTCTAGTGTGGGGATTTTGGTTCCTTCCTCTCTTTCTAACTGTGAAATTAGATCATACATATATTCTATTACTACTAACTGTGTCAATATCTACTCTTAGCTTTACGTTTTATAGAACTCAAAAGGAGTTTTTGTAAGAAAAAAATGTATTTCTCTCCTCCAATCTTACTCTATTTGTAAAGTATCTAGTATAAAAGCATAATGAAGAGCGATTTCTTTTAGATACTCATAACGACCCGATTTTCCCGCATGTCCCGACCCCATATCCGTTTTCAACAATAATCGATTACTGTCTGTCTTCATTGCTCGTAATTTAGCGGTCCACTTTGCTGGCTCCCAGTATTGAACTCGAGGATCATTTAATCCTGCGGTTATGAGCAGATGGGGATACTCTTTCTTCTCTACATTGTCGTAAGGAGAATAACTTTTCATATAATCATAGTACTCTTTCTCTTCTGGATTCCCCCACTCCTCATACTCCATTACTGTTAAAGGAATTGTAGGATCAAGCATTGTATTGATGACATCAACGAAAGGTACTCTTGTAACCACCACACTAAATAACTCAGGTCTCATGTTTACTACTGCTCCCATGAGTAACCCACCCGCACTTCCTCCAGTTATGGCTAATTTTTCTCTAGAGGTATATCCTTCTGAAATTAGACACTCGGTACATGCAATGAAATCAGTAAAAGTATTCTTCTTTTCCAATAATCTTCCTTCTTCATACCATTTTCTCCCCAATTCTCCTCCTCCTCGAATATGGGCAATGGCATATATCATACCGCGGTCTATTAAACTCATTAATCTCGAACTAAATCCTGGATCATTACTTACGCCATAAGCGCCATAACCACTTAGCAGGAGGGGATTTTTTCCATCCTTCGTGACGCCTTTCCGATAAACAAGTGAGATGTAGATCTGTTTCCCATCAGCTGCTTTAGCAGCTATTCGATCTGTAATATAATTGTTTTTATCAAAATCCCCTAACACTTCTTGACGTTTAATCAGGAGGAGTTCACGGGTTTTCATATTATAATCATAAGTGGAGACAGGTGTGGTTAATGATGTATAAAGTAACCGTAATAGAGGTGTATCATATTCAGGATGAACCAACGGAAGTGGTAAACCAACACTGTAATTATCAGGACCAGGGGGCCATACTGAGTAGCTTGGTTCTGGAAATGTAACTTCATGATCTTCATTTGTGGTCTGGTTTATAATGTGTACTTTGGGGAGCCCGTTCTCTCGTTCATACAAAATTAAATGGTTTGAGAATACATCTATTTTATCCAACAGAACGGATTCACGATGAGGGATAACTTCTTCCCAGTTTTCCTTTGAGGGAGTAGCTGTAGAGGTAATCATTAATTTAAAATTCGTTGCATTATCACCATTTGCACGAATGTAGAATTTCCCTTCCCAATGTTCTGGGTAGTATTCTAATTTATGTACACGGGGCTGAATGACCTGAAAATTTTCTTTCACTCCGTCAAGCGCGAGGTAATGAAATTCAGAAGTCATCGCGCTTACTAATCCGAGAAAAATATATCGACTATCATGTGACTTTTGGAGTATGAGTTCGAATTTCTCGTCAGTTTCATGGTAAAGTAGTGCATCTGTGGTTGGGTTGGTTCCTATTACGTGCCTATAAACTTTATCTGGCTGTCTAATCTTACTTAATGTCGCATAGAGAAAGCTTTCGTCATTAATCCATTCAAACCAGTAACTGGTGTTTGGAATGGTTTCAGATAAGAGTTTGCCTGTTGTTAGATCTTTTAGATAAATGGTATATTGTTCTGAACCATTATTATCAACTGAGTAAGCTAATAAATGATGATTTGGGCTGACCTTGAAGACACCAAGGCGAAAGTATTCAAATCCCTCTGCAAGTTTATTTCCGTCTAATAGTAACTCTTCTTGGCTTTTTGAGGTGTTTCTTTTTCTATGATATGTCCGATACTGCTGATCTTTGATAGTGCGGCTATAATAAAGATAATCCCCACTTGTTTCAGGAGCTGTTACATCATCTTCCTTGATACGTCCTCTCATCTCTCGATATAGTCGTTTTTGTAATTCTTCTGTATGTTTCAGAACGGTTTCTGTGTACTTATTTTCAGCCTCTAGATATGTAATCACATCTGGCGCTTTTCTAGAGTCATCGCGTAACCAAAAATAATTATCAACGATTTCTTCACCGTGTATAGTGAATTTTTTTGGTTTTATCCTAGCAGCTGGAGGTTTAGAATTATTTTTTTCCGTCATTATTATCCTTCTTTTACTAGTGAACAAGATTTAGATAAAGTCTATTGTTCCTACAGTGTTTAAAAAAAATATGTTAGACCTTCTATACCTCTAAACACTAGAAATGCTTTTTGATTTCATGGAAAACCTTATTAGAAAATAAGAGACGAAATAGTCTTCGTTTTCAAATTATTTTCTAATTCGAGGAGACAATTGAAATTGAAGAATAAACGAATCTTCCTTGTTTTTTGGATCTTTGGATTATTGTGTTGCAGTTTGATATTTCCAGGGCAAGCAAAGACAATTTGGTCTGAGAATTTTGATTCAGGAACTTCAGAGGAGCTATCTCTTTTTGCTTGGACAGTGATTAATGGTGATTTCACAACAAATGATTCTGCAAAACCAACCATCGTGAACAAGGCCTTGGAAATGCCAAATACAAGAGAGTGGGGTACTTGGAGCACTGCTCAACGCAATACAACAGTGGCGCATGGTACATGGAGCTTTGATTACACTGTCAAGACTGGAGCTGATCATACTGCCTGTGATGTTATCTTTTTCATAGTAAACGGTATGTCATGGGATCTAGATGGATTACCTGTATCTGGAGATCCTTATGGTGGTTATGTTGGGTATATTTTGGCGATAAAAACGAGTAATCAATCCTACATCTGGGGAGATGATAGCAGAGAAATAATTTTAGGGCAGTATACCCCTATTACGCATAATTATTACCAACGAGTAAAATATCAGTTTCCTAGTGACATCGTTGGGACCCATCACATTGACATTACCCGGAATGAAAAAGGGGAATTTAAGGTATATTTTGACTCTAAACAAATAATCTCATACACAAATCTTCAAACAAGTATTTCAGAAATTTGTATTTTTGGCTCTTGGACTGGGGATTCAACTTTTGATAATATAACTGTGAGTGATAGTGTTGATGTAACAAGTAGTAGTAGTCCCTCCTTAGAAATTACACTTGTGATTCCCAGTGTAGTCTTAATGGTAACAGTTTCTCGCTTGAATAAAAAGCGAAAACAGAAATTATAAGTGGAACGCTCATACTCAATGTCTACTTATTGATTTTATTACGTAAGTAGAGTGACTGTAAGCGTAAAGCTTGTCCTATATGAGTTACTGTGTGCATAACATTAAGGCCAATCCATTCCAATATCGAGATTGTGGTATCCAGATTGAATGGGTACACTATATGCCTTCTTAAATCCTCCTCTGTCAGTTGTTCCTTGATTTGTCTTAAAACGTCAATCACTCGCTCATACAACTCAATGTACTGATTTGGGAGGGATAATTCATTATTAAGTTCTAGTTTGACTATTGATTCATCAACTTCAGGATTAACAATTTTCATACACGCTTTGTAAAGGGGAGTGAGACCGTGGATATAAACTTCTGCAGCTGTTTGTTCTCCTTCGAAAAGTGGGTTTTCGAATGATTCCTGAAATTGGTCTGTTCTTTCTCGTA
>JBHLPQ010000018.1:0-33856 GCA_048939265.1 Promethearchaeota archaeon | reverse complement strand
ATTGATAATCACCTCTCCATGATTTGGAAATTCTTTCTTCACTTCTTTTGCGTTGACATTCCAAATAATTATTTTTCCATCTGCTCCTCCAGAAATCAGATATTTTCCGTCGGAGGTGTATATCAAGCTTTTTATGCGACTAGAATGTCCTTTAAATATAATATTCGGTTTTATAGTTGAAACCTTCCAATGAATGAATTTATTTTAGATATTTCTTTTACGAATTACATACCTCTTCTTACAAGTTTTAGATAATACTAGTTAAAATTACTTAGTAATCTGGGGTTTCATTATTGTTGTGAGACCCTGTTATGTAATCATTTACATCCACGGCGTCTGCATTCCTCAAGGTGATTAATATCATATCGAAGGAATCTTTATGAATCAAACTCTGTAAATACTTCTCCCACTGGTCTTTTGAAATCCCGTATAAATCCTTACGAACAGTATGAATACCATATCTAGCTGCAATTTCTGAAACTTGAACAAACGCATACGGGTATGTTAAAGCAGTATTGAGATTACTTGCATTGAGTAAAAGTACCTTTCTTTGAGGACTCATCATTGTGACCTCGAAATCCAAGCCAAAAATTAATCGAATACGATTAATTGACAGATTCATTTAAATTCCTCCGCTTAATGGGAATCATATGAACATTCGAGAAATCAAGAGAACTTCAAAAAGTTATCCCGTGACAGAAGGGGCAGGGGTTCAATTAAAGCGAGTGTTCGCACAAAAAGAAACAACGATGCTTGACCCATTCTTATTATTAGATGACTTCCACTCAGATGATCCAAATGAGTATATTGCAGGCTTCCCGTGGCATCCCCACAGGGGAATCGAAACTGTAACTTATATGCTTGAAGGGAAGGTAGAACATCAAGATAGTATTGGAAATCAGGGAATTTTGAAAGGGGGGGACATACAATGGATGACTGCGGGGTCAGGGATAATCCATTCAGAAATGCCAGCTCAAATAGATGGGCTGCTATGGGGGTTCCAGTTATGGGTAAATTTACCTGCTGTAAATAAAATGATGGCTCCACGTTACCAAGATATCACTGCAGATAAGGTTCCAGAATTCACCCTTGAGAATGGGGTAAAAATAAGGTTATTGGCAGGAAAGATGAATGGATATGATGGACCCGTCCAAGATATTGTAACACATCCAGAATACCTAGATGTAACACTACCACAAAACACACATTTTACACATAAGATTCCTGTAGATTATACTGCATTCGCATATTGTTTTGAAGGAGAAGGGTATTTTGAACCAAGTCAAGAACAACTGGTATCTACTGAGACCGTTGTAATCTATAAGAATGGGGATTCTGTTCAAATTACCACTGAAGCAAATCACGTTCGATTTTTATTAGTGTCAGGTAAACCCATCAAAGAGCCGATTGCGTGGATGGGGCCAATCGTAATGAACACTCAAGTTGAGCTTCAGACCGCTTTTGCGGAATATCGTAACGGAACATTCTTGAAGACAGATTCTACCCAAAGACGACCATAATGTAATTCAACAATGGATTTTGAGATAGTATTCAATGTAGAGAATAATCAGAGAAATTAGCATTAAATCGCACTAATGAAAAAGTATTAATCTATTTTAATTAATATTTCTGAACTTGAGAGGTATCCAACCATATTGTTGTTGATTTAGCAGGTAAATACCATTGACGGAAAAACGCTGTGCTTGGGCAGGATCAGACCCATTGATGGTCGAATATCATGATAAAGAGTGGGGGACACCTGTACACGATGATCAGGAATTATTCGAATTCTTAATTCTTGAGGGTGCTCAAGCTGGCCTAAGTTGGTCGACAATTCTGAATAGACGGGAAGGATATCGACAAGCATTTGCGAATTTTGATGTTCACAAAGTCGCTCTTTTTGTAGATGCTGACGTTGAGAAACTAATAAAGAATCCCGCAATTATCAGGAATCAGTTGAAAATCAATAGTGCCATTAATAACGCCTGTCAGTTTCTCAAAGTCCAAAAAGAATTTGGGTCATTTGATAGTTACATTTGGGGATTTGTTGATCACACACCGATTAATAACGAGTTCAAAGAGCTTGCTGAGATTCCTGCCACAACAGACCTGTCAATCACAATCAGTAAAGATTTGAAGAAACGAGGCTTCAATTTTGTTGGCCCAACCATTTGTTATGCATTTTTGCAGGCAGTGGGGATTGTAAACGACCATGTCGTTGATTGTTTTCGATATAACGAGATAATCAATGAAAATAAGTGAAGTAGGAATTACCAATGTCTATGAATATGAAATTTGACGAAGTTCTGAATGGATTTATCCAAGATTTATTTGATACTAAACCCGCAATAGCAGCTTACATGGGAAAGGAAGAATATGAAAAGAAAGTAGCCAATGGGACACCAGAGAATTATCTTGCGTTATACTCCGCTGTTAAAGAATATCTTAATCAACTGAATGAGATCGATGAGACGCAACTCAATCCTAAAAATTCCATCCCATTCAAAGTGTTACAAGATACCCTTATTCTCCTGATCTTTCTGCATGAAAATTTCCCTGATTGGAATAGAAACCCATATGGCTTAGATGAAATTCAATTGATTCTATTCGCTTTATTACAACGGAAGGGTCCAACAAAAACCGTTGCTGAAGCAGTAATTGCTCAGCTAAAACAACTCCCGCGATTCTTGGAGGAATTTCGCTTACGATTTGATGGATCCCCGATTCCAAAAGTGTGGCAAGAAACAAGTTATGAGATGATTCAATCCACACCCCAGTTCTTTGGCTACTTAGAAATGATCTTTCAAGCTTCACTTGATGCTGATTTGAAACAGAGCTTTTCAACAGCCATCAGTAAAGCCACCATAGCTGTTGAAGAGCATACCTCGTGGATTCAAGGGCTACCTATTGACGAGGATGAATTCGCTTGGGCTTTAGGGGAAGCAAACTTTGATCAATTGTTATCTCTTCGAAAGCTTCCATGGGATCGTGAAAAGATTCTAAAGACTGGTTACGAGTTATTAGAATCTTTAACAGAGGAAGCTCATCAGCTAGCAAACACTATTGATCCAGCAAAAACCTTTGAGGAGGTAGTTGATGAAGTCAAAGCGCATCATCCTCCTAACTTTGAAATGGTTCTTGAACATGCAGGAAACGAGGCCAAACGTGCAAAGGAGTTTATAATAACGCATGATCTGGCCAGTATCCCTCCAGAGGACAATTTGGTCATAGCTGAAACCCCTCAATATATTGCCCCCTTGGTGCCGATTGCGATGTACGGTCCCGCTCCCTTTTATGCCCAAACACAATCTGGAATTTATTATATCACCCGCCCATCAAGTGAAAGCAGCTTAAAAACGTCAGGATTTCATTCATATTATAGTTTACCTAATGTTATGGTTCATGAAGCTTATCCCGGTCATCATTTAGATTTATGTTGGAATAACTCTCTTGCTTCCCCCCTGACAACGATTGCCTCATTAGCGAGTACGCTAGGAAGCGAAACAGTAGAGGGGTGGGCACATTATTGTGAGGAGATGATGCTAGAACAGGGTTTCCATGATGAACTTGGCCAGGAGAAGGTGAAACTTACCATTCTCTTAGGCCAAATCTGGCGAGCTGTTCGCATCATTGTTGATATTGAGCTTCACTGCAAACAACGAACAGTTGAAGATGCCATTCAGCTCTTAATTGATCGAGCTTTAATGGATGCACCAACTGCAAAAGCAGAAGTCCGGAGATATACCACTGCTCCTGGTTACCAGTTATCTTATTTAATAGGAAAACTCCTCATTCAACAGCTTCGTCAGGAAGTTGAGAAAAAACAAGGAGACCAATTTAATCTAAAAGATTTTCATGATACTATTATCAAAAGCGGTGATCTCCCATATTATCTGTTGAAAGAGCTTTTTGGGGTTTAATCTCGAAGTGACGGAACTATAGACTCTCTAGATAAATCAAGGAATTGCACCATCTTTTCCAATAAGCCACTATAGTTTCATTCACACACCTAATACTTCTTCAAATTCATACTACGAGACGAGAATTTCCACAATGCAAAATAATATTAAGATTGGTTTGAGATAAAGGTTTAAGAGCTAGATATATCATTATTATGAATGGGATATTTGTGAAAGGAGGAGAAAGAATGAAAAGGACTAATTTCAGGTTTCTTATCCATGTTTTACTAGTTATTTCTTTTTTTACTAATCAACTTGTGGTTTCAAGTAGTGTGAATCTTCCTGACTGGGTAGTGATAGGAAGTTTTGTCCAGTATACGCAACAATTTTCCACAGGGGAATTACACGAACTTTTTTGGAATGTAACTCACGTTAACACGAGTATGGTGGGCATTACTATTCGTTCCCATGGAATCCAACAAAATCAAACTAGTGGAGAATTAATAATCGTCCCTGGAGGAGGTCATATACTTATAGATAGAAACACATGGATCATTCTTCAAGTCACTTTTGGAAACATTACAAGAGACTATGGTGATCCAATTGACGAGAAAGTTTCCTTCTGGATTCCAGTATCTGTTAACGAAAAAACACCGATAGATACTAAGTATGACAATCATATCATACCTACAAGTAAAGCTTTGAATCTAAGCCACTTATCTACTTGTCGGGATTGTTGGGTCACTAATAATATCTACTCTGAAACAGCAAGTATGGAAAGGTGGTATGATAAACAGACGGGTATCGTCTTGAGAATCAAGACCGAGATCACCTTTGGATCATCAAAAAGCTCTGTTCTCGAGACTATTAACACAACAAATATTGAAACCTTATTAAGTGATTCCTGCTCTCAATCTTCTTTTATAACCTCATCAAATACTTATTTCGGAATAGAAAGTCTATTATTGCTTTTTTCTTGTGCCCTCCTTCTACGTGGAAGATGCAAAAAGCAGGATTAGTTTAACTAATCCAATCTGCAGTAGTTGAGAAGGTCACACAATGATGCGCTTGTACTGAAAAATTCTTATAATACAGGGAGGGAAGACATAATTTCAGACATCTCTAAGGTGAGATTATGCAATTTGATCTAAATGACACGAAAGGGGTGCTAGGGATCTACTGCTTCGGTGGAACTTTAGGTTGTTATCTAGCATTCTTCTATTATTCAATGATGGAAGCAACGCTTGAGCACACGATAGCCGCGTTCGCATTCGCGGTAATTGGAGGGATATTTCTAGTAATTGGGGCAATCTTGCTGGCACTAAACACCCAAATGATGTCAAAAGCGAATAATGTTAGGAATCCTAATCTATCCCCTGATACAATCGCACGTTTGCTAATAGTCTTGACGGTGCTAGTCATTGCATTACTTGTCGTTCTAAGCCAAATAATCAGTACCTAGTAACTCATCTTAGCCCTCTTCTAATTTTTTGAGTTGTTAGAACGATAAAAAGACCGTATTTCTTACTAACATAGGAATGATGATTAGAATGAGTAAAAAGGACAGACCCCTAGGTGTATCAATTATTGCGATGTTGATCATGATTTCAGGTGTGCTGTGGATTCTAACTGGTATTATCTTCCTTGGAGGGGTAACTGGAATAGTAGAACAGGTAGTAGACATCTTAGGGCCCCAAGCTGCAGGACTTGCTGATATTCTGGGTTTTATATTCCTGATTCTTGGAGTTCTGGTATTCTTATTAGGATTGGGGTTATGGAAGTTAAATATCCTCGCATACATTTTGATCTTGATCTCTCTTGGACTCAACGTCCTAGGATTACTCTTATCTCTTGACTATTTATTGGCACTACTCATGAATGGCTATATATCGGCACTGATCAATCCTGTTATCACAATTCTCCTATTCATCTATTTCATTAAGGTACGAGACCACTTCTGAAAAACAACGGAAGAAATTGGCTGCTTCGGAGCCAAGCATTTAGCTCAATCATTAAACCCAAGGTACTTCATTGCTGTTGATGGTTGCCCCTTCGCCTCTGAATCACCGATGAAGTTGAATAGTAGACCAGAAATACGTATCCGAGACCGTACGTTCTTCTATAGCCATAGCTTGATCACGGCACTATCAGATGCAGCAACAACCGCGGGAACTGAACTACAACAGTTAGTATACACAACTTCAGGATCTGATGCAGGAATGGCAGGGAATGTTGGCGCAAGTCCACAGGCCGCCTGTGCCAGGCATATCTAGAAGAATAGTCATGGATTCGAAGTTGCTTATCTCTCAGTTTTCGAAAGTTTATATCAGACGTTATTGTCGTTTATTGGCTCATGGAAAGGAGTATAGTTACTTAGATCTCCTTCCTGCGGAAAATCACAGCACTTATAATCAGACTCATGAACACCAGAACGATTGGCGGGACTTAACTCTTCTTAGAAAGCTTTCCACTTCACCTAGAGGATCTTATGGTTTTTAGGAATCAGCATTTGATTTGGGTATTAAAGGGAAAAGCTGAAAAAGGAATTGAAACAGCTGAGAATAAGGGAAGCACTTATATGCTAGATGCCGTGGATAAACACCTTCTATCCGAATTGGTAAAGAATGGCCGTATCTCCTTTCAAGAGTTGGCTAAAAAGGTTAATATCCCCGTAAATGAAGTAGGTACCCGCATACAAAGAATGGTACAGGACAGAACAATACAGAAGTTCACAGTTGTTCCGTCTCCAGTTTTGTTTGGAGCTAAGGATGCAGTCATCTTCTTTCGTGCAAGTAGTCCTCTCAATCAAGGGCGAATAAATTCCCTTGGAGTACATCCAACCGTAGAATTTATCTCAATAGGGGGGAACATAGAAGGGTTCGCCCTCATTCATTACCGCACTATTAGTGAACTCTATTCAGTTGTTAGGTATTTTCAAAAAGTGGGGAGATTTGATGATATAAAAGCATACCAGGTACAACCACTACAAGCGCAAGAAGAGCCTTCGAAAGATGTATATGCCCTGCACGACATAGACTGGGTCATTTTAATTTATTTGCGAAATGAAGGAAGGCTCTCTTTAAGAGATTTGAGTACACGAACAAATATCGCTGTTGAAACGCTAGTAGAACGGTTAGAATATATGCGAAAGAATCGATTGATTCAGGAAATTGTTCATGTCAATCCAGCAAAAACAGCGAAAGAATCATGGACATTATTCTCTCTCAAGTTAACGATCTACACTTCTGCCACTTTTGATGAATTAACACGCGAGCTAGAATCCCATTTTCTTTGGAAAACTTCCTGTTGGAAAGTCGAAGAAAAACCAATTTTACTGTTAGGTTTTCTCTGTTCATCCTTTGATGAAATTGAAAAGATCCAAAGTAGTCTATCTGAGGCAGCAGGCCTGATTAGTGTTGAGAAAATTATAGGTGGAGTGACTTACTACTTCTCAGACTTCCGAGATGAGCACTTAGAAGAGAGGAGAACAGCAGACTGGTTTAGACCCGAACGTTGGGTGAAGGATTAATTAAATGGGACTTTATTCTAGAAAACGCCCCGAAATGTATTTTCTTGAATAGAATACTAGCTTGCTAGTCTACTTGAGAATAGTAGAAAAGTTATAAATATACTGCAGTTTCTTAATTAATCTTGTTTAAACTCCTTAGATATTTAATCAGTATGGAAGGTGACAGACATTTGAAATTTAGTTTTTTGATGATAATAATTCTTATACTTGGATTTAATTGCTGGGTGGTGGGAATCGAGATCACAACCGAAGAAGCTTTTTCAGTTAATCGGATGGTTCATCCTAAGGGTCCTACTCAGAAAAATACTAAAGTTCAAGCAAGTATTTCTTCCAGCTTGTTTGAAACTGGAAATAGGTATCCTATAGAATTATGGTACCAGAACTCAGGTCGCTATGGGGCAACCGAGGAAGCTGTTGCTCTCTTACTTCAGGATCAATTGGAGGCGACAGGATTTTTTGATGTGGAAGTTAAATCAACTGACTGGGCTCAATATAAGAGTCAATTTACTTCAATGCCAACCTTTTTACTGGGATGGTTGTATGATTACCCTGATGAGTCAAATTACATTGATCCTTTTGTTGGTAGTGGTGCATTTTCGTTAGGCACTAATTACTCCTCATCGGTTATGGATAGTTATATTCAGACGATGATAGAATCCTCTGATAGAACAATCCGACAAACAGCTATCAAAAATGCACTTCAACTTATGACAGAGGATGTACCAGTAGTTCCCCTATTCACTTTGGCAGACGAATTCATAGTTTCTGGTTCTGATACTTCTGGTATCACTCTTGAACCTTCGGGGAGACTTGATTTTGCACAAATCTCTAAAGCTGGTAGTACTGAAATTATCTTGGGAACTACAGCTTCAATTTCAACTATGGACCCTTCTAATGTTTATAGTACATTTTCTTCCGAAACTTTAACGCAGATTTCTCATGGTCTATTTGAATTACCTAGCGATGGAATGGAAGCAGAACCAGTGCTAGTTGATTCCTATTCGATTTCAGGTGATGGTTTAACCTATACTTTCAATATGAAATCTGGTATAAAATTTACTGATGGGACAAGTGTGACTGCAGATGATGCTATTTGGAGTTTAAACAGGTCAGCGAGTCTGCCTGGTGCTCCTTCGTTCCTCTTAAGTGGTATTGATACAACCAGTTTTACAGCTCTCAATAGTACAGCCTTCAGTTTACAATTAACTGCAAAAGATGGGACTTTCTTACAACGACTGACATATACGAATACGTGGATCTTCAAAGAGGATCCAGCAGTTACCGACACTCTTCAAGGAGCTGGGTATATCCCGATTGGGATTGGGCCCTATGAGATAATCGATTGGACTCCTGATGTTAGGATGGTTTTAAACACCTCTAATTACTATACTCCTTCAACTATTGGTAAAATGGCACCAGTAACTGAGAATATTACCATTCAGTTCTTCCCTTCCAGTACGGACCTTAAATCCGCGATTGAGGGAGGGGATATTGATGTGGCTTATCGATCATTTACTCTAGATGAAATAAAAGATTTGGAAGCTAATCCAAGTTTGCAAACCAACTCTGTTGCTTCTGTTGGGATTCGCTACTTAATAGTTAATGTCCAGGCGCATCCTAACAAAAATATTCGGCAAGCAATCTCTTTAGCTATTGATAGAGAAAGATTTACCAATCTTATCTTTGAGGATAAAACTCAGGCATTATATTCAATGGTTCCACCAGGGTTTGAAACAGCCTGCAACAAGGGTGATCCCTGTGCATTCCCAGATCAAGATCTTAGTATGGTTAAAACTTTAATGGAGAGTGAGGGGTACTCTGATGGGGTAATTCCACATGATCCTATCGTGGTCACCTCGAATACTGAATTTCTTTCACAAAATTTCACAGGATTAGGTACCATTGAAGTTCCCTATCGATTTGAGGGTAACAATATTACCTATTCTGGGGGGAATTTAATTGAAATCAAGGATACAACTGCATATTTTACCATTAGTAACAACCTTCTCAATGGAATGGCAACTTCTGGAAATGGAATTTACTTTTCAAATGTCACTCATGGAGCTATTGATAATAATCATGTCTATAATAACGAAGAAGCAGGTATTCAGTTATATTCTTCTGAGAATAACACTATTTCCAGAAACATTGCCTATAATAACAATTGGGACGGAATTCGCTTGCATACTTCTAATCATTATAATACGATCAGTCATAACGTGGCTTATAACAACAGTTGGCAAGGGATCCGATTGGAAAATTACAATAACAATTGTACAATTCACAATAATACTGTGTTCGATAATGCAGAAGATGGAATAAGGCTAATTAATAGTAATAACAATACAATTAGTAACAATACCGCATACGATGGCCGTTCGAACGGCATTCATCTCTTGGAAAACTCTAACACTAATAGGATTTTCTATAATTCTCTTTATATTAACGATTATGATGGGCTTGCGGTCAGGTCTCATAGTAACCTTATCTTCAATAATTCCATTTGTGATAATATTGGTAATGGAATAGCATTAGGGGGAAACTATAATAAGCTCAGCAATAACTTGATCTATAATAACACTCATGGAATCATTCCTGCTCAATCAAACTTTAGTATTTTTTCCTATAATACCGTCTTTAGGAACAGAGAGAATGGGATAATCCTAACAGTATCTTCTAACAACAATACTATTCTTCATAACACCGTTTATAATAATGCAGATGGGATTTCTCTTTGGGAAAAATCCGATAATAACACTATTAGTGAGAATGCTGTTCATTCTAATAATGGGAATGGGATCTCTATAGGGATAAATGGAGGGTCAAGAAATAACTTAATCTCTCACAATTCTGCTTATTATAATTATTGGAATGGAATAACTCTAACATATTGTGAGAATAGCATTATCAAGCGTAATTCTGTTTATAGCAATTTACAGATAGGCATTGGGGTTGACCACTCATCTAATAACCTGATAACTGCAAATAGTATTTATGATAACAGCCCAAGAGGAATAGATCTCGAAAATTCTGATTACAATATCATTACCCAAAATATCCTGTTCAACCATGTTGAGTGGGGGATTAGTTTTGGACTATCCGCAGACAATAATATAATACAATTCAATGATTTTTCAGGCAATACTGGAGGAAATCCCCCTCAAGCTTTGAATCAAGGGTTTAATAACACCTTTTCTAATAACTATTGGAGTGATTGGTCGGGAGTAGGGGTATATTCTATTTCAGATGTTGGTGAAGATGAAACTCCATTGATGAATCCGTACCATCTTTCTGCCCCTGTCATAACTTTTCCAACGAGTTCCACACCGACATTGAAGGATAGTATCACCATTCAATGGGCAGCTTCAACTGATCAGTTTGGTCATTCCATCACTTATTCTGTCTTTTATTCTACAGATAACGGAAAAAGCTGGAAAAAACTGGCTTCTGACCTCACCACCACAAAATTCACTTGGGATTTAACAACCATCAAGGACGGAACGATTATTCTTTTAAAGGCTCAGGCGACTGATAGTATCGGTTTCAAGAGCTCTTCCCTCTCTCCAAATACATTTACAATCAAAAATCCTTCCATGGTACCCACCACTACTCCAACAACCACTACTTCTGTGATATCTACTTCAACAATCACTTCAGAGGAAGCAAAACCAAGTATCACCCCGAGCTGGAATGTCCTTGTATTACTCCTCTCGTTGTTAGGTATGGTGATGTTAAGATGGGGTAAAAAGAGCGTCTAATTAGATTGTTTGGAGAGTGGGCTTCTAAGGAGGGATTCTCCCTAGAAAGCCTCAAAAAATGGGTTCCGTTATATATTATGGTGATTCTTTATAACTACCTCAGTTCCCAAGCAAACAAAATGGAGATATATGGATGAAAAATCCACTTATTAAGCGCTATGAACAGTGGATTCTTCAGCAGGAGAACCCATCCTGGGAGGTAGCTGGTTATCTTCATAATGTAGTCTTCACCTGTGGGGCAATTCCTAAGGATGAGAGTACGGTAAAAATATACCGAGGTGGAGCTGATAAAGTAATGTGCGTAGGAACAGCGGTGATTGAGGAACTAGTAGATTTAGGTCTTACTGATTCTCGGAAGCTTTTCTAGCAACGGTTTTGCCTGAATCATCAGTCTTATTATTCGCATTTCAAGCTCTGTCATATAGCTTCACGAAAAAGACTAAGGTGAAAAGCAGTTGGGTAAAATAGAAGCACTTCAGGTGGAACAGTTAGCGGAAAATATCCTTTACTTTCCTGGACATGCAAACATCGTGGCCTTAAAATTAGAACAGAAAACAATAATTATTGACGTCGGAAGGAATTTTAAAGAGGCCCAACAAATTCGGGATACTGTGGAGACAAGGTTTGGGACCAAGATCGAAACAGTGATTTTGACTCATTTCCATAGTGACCATACTCATAGCCTACCTTTGTACTCCGACTGTGAGATCGTTGCGTCTCAACAATTGATTAAATTCTTGATTGCTGCAAAGCGAAAAAATCTTACGGTGCCGAAAGCCTCATTTGACCGAGAGCAAATTATTGTGGATGGGTCATTCAAGGTCATTGCTAAACAAACAGGAGGGCATACACCAGACTCGACGTATGTTTATTCTCCTAATCACAAACTTTTAATGGCAGGAGATAATTTAAGGACTGACTTCTTGTGGGGAGGCAGGCAAAGCAATCCTGACGACTGGATTTCAGCGTTACAGGAATACATCTCTTTCGATGTGGATTACATTATCCCAGGCCATGGGGGAATCATGTCAAAAGAGGAAGTTCGCGCAATTACCGAGTATACTGTGGAGCTCAGGGATTTTATGCAGAATCTTCTCCAAGAAGGGGTTAAAGAGAACAAAATTGTATCCCACGTGAATACAGAGAAACCTCCACAGCACACCCAGGTTTATATTCATGAAAGTACGATCATTAAATGGTATAAATACTGGAAATGACAATAGCTTTGTTAGTCAATCTACTCAGATCTAAGATCACCTCATTAAATGGTTTCCATTATAGAAAGAAATAATCCCCAAAGAACTTCGCTCATCATCATGAATTATTGGACAGACGATTGGCAGGAGGATGAGTATATTATCGGAAAATATGGTGCATTTGAAGTGGGGACATACAACCTAACCATTGTCATTTCGGATTCTTTCTTTCTAACAGCCGCTGATACTGTGTGGGTGACCGTTAATCCCCCTGAACCTCCGAATGTAAATAGTCCATCCGATATCACGTATCAAGAAGGCAGTACGGGACATGAAATCGTCTGGACTCTCACGGATCCTAATAATAATCCCTCTACCTATATTGTTTACAAGGATGGTCAACAATACTTTGGGGATTACTGGAGTTCTGGTGACATAGTTGAAGTAAATATTGACAGCCTTGGAGTTGGGGCGTATAACTACACCATTATTGCATTTGATACAACCTCCTTATTTACAGAGGATACGGTTATTGTAACCATCACTCCCAGGCAGATAGAAACTACTGAAACTGAACCTACTAGGATTGGGCCTACTCCACATATAAGCTCTGGTTTCATTATTATCACCCCCCTTCTCGCTTTAGGGAGTTTCCTAGTATCGAAGAGAAAAAACTAGAATTGGTAATTAATCACATGTCTATACCAATTTTTTCAGGAGAAGAAACTTACCATCCATAACACGGAGGACATACGTCCGTTTCTTTAACCCCCAGAGGATTTGATGCCCTTCCTGAGCCATTTTGGCAAAACGGGATTCTTTTTGGGGATTTTGTTCGATAAACCAAATACCAGAATAGGTTACATTTCGTAATCCCGTCTTTGTTTGATGAATTGGATAAAGTCTCCCCTCTATTTCTACCCCGTGTTGGTTTGTGAAGATAGCTTCGAAAATTTTTAATGAAGCTTCTTTCAATGATTCAATATCCATTTGATCTCCTCATTTAGATCTACACTCATTAGCAATAAAATTGAAGAATACCTACTTTAACTTTTCTCAAAATTGGGGTGTAATTAAGCGAATCATTGCATACTATTTAAGAGATCACTGTATTCAGGGTCGTCAGGTTACACATGGAAGATGAGAGATTAATTCAATACGTGAGATTGCATAGTGCTTTCAAGAGTCTAGCTAACCGATTAATACCCGAATTAAAAAATGGTGATCGTAAAGAACAAAGATTACTCCTAACGCAACTTCAACACGAACATAGGGTGGTTCATAAACTTGCTCAAGAAATTGGGATCAATTTTCAACCATGGGACTGTTGGATTAAACACGACTACTCGCAAAAAGTAAAAATTCCCCCTCTAGAGATTAAACGCATCCTGTCTAGGTTGGGTCCTCTTCCCAATCCCCAACAAGATCTAAACGGCTTAATCCAATATCTAAACTACCATGGCCCACTTTTCCTTAGGTTAGAATCTGACTATGATTCCATTTTCAAAGATTGAATATATAAGGTAGACTGGGTATCCAAGGTGAGGTGTGTTGGATGTTGGTTCCTCCTCCTGATAAACTGCAAACCACTCTTGATTATTTGAATTATACAGGGGTAGTCTTTTATCGAGATAGCGAGCGATTATTTTCTAAGGAAAAGTTTAACAAAGGTCGGAAACAACCCCATGTCTCTGATGCGGAGAAATTTCAGTCAGAAAACTCAAAAATACCAAGAAACTGCCTTCTCTGTACTAAGATTATAACCAATAATGAATATAAACAACTTGGAAAGAGAACTTATCTTTGTTCTACATGTAAACCGCTATTCGCTGAGATCACTATCATCTAAGTCACTAACTTGCTGGAATAAAAAAATTAGGCTCCCCTAAATTGATCTTTGCTCTAAAAATTGTTCAATAATCTCTAAAATCGTCTCTTTGACTTCTTTTGGCATATCAGGTGTGAGAATATCAAATAAAAGCCGTTCGTCTTCTAGTGTTTCAACTTGAAGCATGACACAACACTTAGATTATTTTTACTATAAAAAATTAGGTGATAACGAGGGAGTACACTGTAAGAATAAAGGAGTCAAATATCTCAATTTGGTTGTATGAGATCGCCAGCTATCTTCAGAACTAGAATGGAAAAAGTGTTTATTTTAGTTGAAATTTTGAGCGACCCATCAGGAACCATAGTACTGCACCGATTGGGCCTGTAAAAACAATTACAATCGCCCATACTACCCGGTCATTCCCCATGTTTTCTGTTTGCAGAAAGCTGATTAACGCCATGATCCAAAGGACAAGGCTCAAAAGTGCTAGAAACAAAATACCAAACAATGGCAAGAAGATAATGTTTGTTTGTTGAATCATTTTACCACCATTCTCTTCTTCATAAGAGTGCTTTTTAAACTGTAGCAATGTGGAATTTATAGGTATAGAGGGGGATATGAACCCCAAATTTCCAAGTCACCAGCCCTCTTCAGGATAATATTCATTCGTAAATTGACCTTTTCTTAATCGATCCCAATTACATTCAAATGGTTTCTGAGCATAGAAGTAGGACACAGAGGATTGATGAGTGAGGATTTCATCAAATTCGCCATGGTGGATAAAAGCAAAGAATTCCTTCTCGAACGGAATCGCATCTAGAGAGTGAAATCGATACTGACTAATTTTGTGCTTTTTCCAGGTGGATCTAAGGAGTGCGACAAGCCCTAGTTTTTTGTAACTATGAACAGTACAACCCGAATAAGGAGCATAAAAAGCCCCATTAATATAATACCATCCCCCTTGAAAAATATCTTCAGTTCCAGTATATTCTAGGGTTGGTTCAGTGTCTCCGTCAACATAATATTTTGTATTCCCCTCAAGGAATGTCAACCCATTTTTTCTTCGGACATTCTCTTGGTTTAGCACGAATCCTACAAAGAGCCCTTTCCCTTTTATGTCCATTAACTTATAGGGAATTTTTAGCTCCGTAGGATATTCTTCTCGGTATCTAGCGTTAAAATAGAGGGGATTTTCAATATCATGCCCATTAGTGTATTGCAAATATGTAATCGCTCCATAAAACGCTCGGACTCCCTTCTCACTGTGATTGGTTATTACAATTCGAGCATTTTTTGTAAAAGGCATGGGAAATCGGCAAATATACCCCCCTGACGTCTCTTCAAGGAACTGTGATTTGAATTCACGATTCTTCCCACTTCCATACCTCCCAAAACCTACTCCAAAAAAGTCCCCTAATGGAGAATCAACACTGGCTTGTTTCTCATCATCGAAATAAATCTGAATTGTCACCTTTCTTCTGACCTCCCAAGGATTATAGTATTTTAGTGCCTTTCTTAACTTATAGGGAGTGATTGTTAACCATATGTTCACTATCTTTCCTGGACCATGAATTATAGGAAATTCATAGGAACCCTTTGGTGGAATGGGCATATTATCGCGATGCTTCAAGCCTTTCTTTTCAAACGCTTTCCAAGTGGGGAGGATTGCTTCCGCTTTAACCACTCGATCGTGTCCATGTGTAGATACCTGTTTGATTCTCCATCTTGAATTTTTCCTCATAGCAATTTCATCTATAATCGAATTGATGTTCAATGGCAAGATTATCTACCTTTTTTGACGCATTAATGTCATGAATCTGGATATTGGAATAGATAATGGTCTATCTTACAAACTTTTACCAAGATAACATATAAAAAGTGTGAAACAAGGTCTAAGAGCTTGTGTGAATTTAATGCAGGAAATGAATGAATCTCAAACCTCTGTTTCTTTATTAGGCATGATCTCCTTTAGTGTGGCTGATTTACATCTAGCATTCTTTAGCTTCGCTTTAGGTCAGTATCTACTGCTTTTTTATGAAACAGAGGTAACATTGGGTATCTGGTATGTCACCTTAGGGTATATCATCTATGCTTTGTGGAATGCGGTCAATGATCCTTTGATAGGGTTTATTACCGACCGACCAAGAGGGTACTGGCAAAAATGGGGTAAGCGGTTTCCATTAATCATAATAAGTTCAATTCCCTTTGTTATTTCGATGGCTTTCATATTTTCCCCTCTAATGTGGAATCCGACGACTCAACCGTTATTATATCTTCTTTGGTTTGTGTTATCGACCTGTTTCTTTGACACGTTTTTTTCAATACTTCAAACAAGTCATTTAGCTCAGTATCCAGAGCTTTTTCGGCAAGATACCGAACGACGAAATTCTGGGTTTTGGATGATGGTAATGGGACTAGTGGGGACAGCTTTAGGAGCGTTAGTTCCTGGAGTCTTTATCGATTATTATAATCGAGGATCTTATTCAGTTATGGGATGGGTACTTGGCATCATTGGGTTTATCTTCTTCATTCTGTATATCTATGGTCATAGAGAACCTGAAGCCCTAAGATCTCGTTACATAAAGGAACAAGCTCAAGAACAACAAGAGTCATTTATCTCAGTTCTTCGTACTATGCTAAAGCAAAAGAATTTTCGTGTATTTCTTCTGATCTTCTTCCTAGACAGTATTATTGGGGTAAGTCTCACCGCATCTATCAGTTATATTGTAAAATATGATTTGGAAATGGATGCGTTCATGGCTTCGGTTGTGTTAGCTGGATTTATCTTCGGAGCCCTGGGTTCAATGGTTCCTTGGCTTTATTATTCCCAACGATTGAAAAATAATCGTAAGATGTTGATTATTGGAGTATTTCTCAATACGATTTTTCTTCTCCCGTTTATGTTTACCTGGGATCTTCTAACATTACTAATTGCGGCTTTCATCTTAGGAATAGGAGGGGGCGCTTTACGAATAGGCCGTAATCCCGTGATGGCTGATGTTGTTGATGAAGCAGTTCTAAAGAGTGGAAAGCGAATTGAGGGATCTCTCATGGGGGTGTATACCTTCTTCAACCGATTGGCTTTAATCGCTCAGGGGTTGATCTTTGCTATTGTTCATGAACTCACTCAATTTGACCCAACAGTTGATCCATTCGACCCAATTAATCCCACTCACCAGTCTGAGCTTGCTTTATTAGGAATCAGGATTCATACTGCTTTCATTCCAATGGTTTTGTGTCTTCTTGGGCTTATAGTTTTCTACAGAGTATATGACATAACGCCAGACAAGTCTGACCACATCAAAACGCAATTACAGAAAGTAGGATTATAAAATAAAGATCATCACTTCAAATTTTTTGTAATTTCCTCAAGTTTATCCGATTCTTCATCTCGTTCGAGATATTTTAATAAGCTAACAACAGAATTAACCATCCAACCTGTTAGAAACTTATGTTTAGGATCATTTTCGACTAAGTCCAGAAAATAATCAACGGGTTGATTGATTTTAATACCCCGAACATTGTCAACAAGTAGATAATCAGTTTTAAACACGACAGCAGCACCAGTATGGGTGAAAAAAACATTTTTTCGATTTGGATGAGGGTACAAGTTTCCATTTGTAAATCCTTTTACTTGAAGTGCATTATTAACATATTTTACAGCAAGATATAGTGCCTCAGTATAATAGAGGCCAATTTGATAAATTCCTTCGAATCTGCTGACCTCTTTATCAACTTCTATAGGATCTGGGATCTTTCCCTTATAATCGAGATGAGCGATACCTTCAGTTTTAGAGTAGTAATGCATACCAATTGGATCATTATCGGCATTTAATAAAAAAATAACTCCATCAGGTATATTAGCTGTAAAAACTTTATCGTTAAGAGGATTTAAATAGTCTGTTTGCTCACCATAATCAAGATATAACCCTTTTTCATCACTATTTACTATAACGTTTATAAAAGCTCCAACATAATGCCCAATATAATTTTTAAGGTTACTTGGATCGACTTCAGCTTTAAGTGTTCCTTCAGGAGGAAATTTTGACCCATCAACGTTAACACCTTTCTCTCTTAGGATGGAAGATATAAAACTTATCAGGAGTGTCTTAATTTTTTTCAGATCAGTATACTCTTGATTATAGAGCAGGGATAATCCGAAGTTATGATCAGGAGACCAAAATAATTCACTGCAATAACCAAAACCCCCTCCTGGATGGCTGTAAAATACTGTACCAAATTGGTTCTTCACATCGGTACCCAGAGAATACCCCCCAGCTTGATTTGTTTCCAATAGTAAGCTAAATAATTCCTCTTTCAATATTTCTTTCCCATTATGCTTACCTCGATTTAGTAAAAACTGAATGAACGTTCCCATGTGTTTTATTGATATAAATATACCACCACAACCGTACGCGGTATCAAGTTCATTAGGGAGATAACTTCCAAGATAACCTCTGGTAACATTATCAGTTGAACTAAAATCAATGTTAAAAACGAATTTTATCCCTAAAGGATCACCTAGAAGATCCTGTATGAGTTCTGGGTAAGATTTTTCGAAAATCTGTTCCAAAATATATGTTGTAAGGTCCATTCCGATATTGGAATAGGAAAAACTTGTACCCACTGGAAATTTTAGCCAAGAATCATTAATACCTAGAATATGTTCCCTCCAAGTTGGTTTCTTTTGATCAAAAACTCCTCCATCTCTTGATTCTCTAGCAAGACCAGAAGTATGAGAAAGAAGATGTTTAAAAGTAATCTTGTTTCCTTGATCAACACCATACCTGCTGTTTACTAAAAAATCAGGATAATATTTTGTTATTGGATCATCTAATCGTATTAGCCCTTTTTGTACTGCTATGAGGAAAACAACAGCGGTCACGGTCTTTGTTGTTGATTGTAGACAAAAAAGACTGTTAGCATTAACATTGTTTACTTTTTCCATCTCAAGATGGCCAAGACACTCTAAAAGCAGTATTTCATTTCTTGATACTAATGTAAATGCTATTCCAGGGATATTTAGGTCTGAAATAGCTTTATCCAGTTCATTTCTGATTGATTCGATCATAATGCCAAAATTATTCATTGCTACCATCTTTTCATTTCAATTTAATATTGGAAAATGATACTATGTTTGTTAAATAGTTTTATTTAGTGGTAAAACTTTAATTCCTGCAAAATTAATTTTAAAAATAAAGATACAATTTAGAAAGGGGAGAAGAGTAGAATATGTCCGTTACTGGTAGTGTAGACATTTATAATGATGTATTCTTTAGATGAAAGTATTAAAAAGCGGCAATAAGTAAATTCTCAGAAACAATAAAATGACTTTGATTGTTATGAAAATGAGTAAAATGATTTCTGTTCTTTCAGTAGCGATAATTATCTTAATATTCGTCTTAATAGCAGCTACTACTGCCAGAAATATGAAACCTGACATTCTGCGTAAATACACTGCTGCTACTGGGAGTCATGTGCCGATTTCTATTGATGGAAATAAAGCATTGGCAACCTTTATCAAGGATGAGAGACTAAATGGGAATGGGACTTTCGCTTCTCCTTATATTATTGAAAATTTTGTCATTAGTGCCAGTACAACACATGGTATCTCGATTCAATCTACGAATGCCTATCTTATCATCAGGAATTGCACGATACTAGGTTGTTTTTGTTGTTGTGACTATCACGGGATAAACTTAGTAAATACTACAAATGTTCATATCAACAATAATTTCCTCAGCAATACTCGGAATGGAATCGGGTTGTTTACCTCGAGCAACAACAACACGCTTTCTGGGAATACAGCGGATAACAATGATAAAGGAATCTCTTTGAGTCATTCGAGCGACTTTAACACGCTTTCTGGAAATACTGTAAATAATAATGACAAAGGAATCGAGCTGTTTGCTTCGAGTAACAACACTCTTTCTAGGAACACTGTAAAAAACAATAATTTTGGAATCGATGTGGATCATTGGAGTAACAATAACACGCTTTCGGGTAATGCTGCAGAGAACAATTCTTGCGGAATCTCTCTGATTCATTCCCACACCAACACGCTTTCTGGGAACACTGTAGAGAACAATAATTATGGATTCGATCTATACTTCTCTAGCACCAATATTCTTTCAGCTAATACTGCAAAGAACAATAATTATGGAATCGATCTAAGTAATTTGAGCACCAACAACACACTTTCTGGGAATACTGTTAAGAATAATAAGTATGGAATCTCTCTGAGGCATTCGAGCCACTACAATCTAATTTATTCTAATGATATTTGTGGAAATACGATTGGTCAAGCTATTGAAGAAGCTGATTGCTCGGAAAATCAATGGGATAATGGTATCACAGGGAATTATTGGGGTATTGATTATATCAACAACTATCCAAGTGGTACAAATGATGGGAAAATTTGGGACACGCCTTATGAGATTAATGGGACTGGAAGTGGAATCGATCATTTTCCTCTAGTACATGCTGTGACTCACACGACTGCAACTGCATCAACCAATACAACACCTAGTTGGACATTTCCCATGTTTTTCTTAACAATTCTCGCATTATTACTACCTAAAAGAAGAAAGAGTCTCACCACGAACAACTAGGGTTCGGCCCATTGTGTATTGGAAAATTCGATAGCACGAATTATATTTTGATTATAGAGATCTTCTTCTTTACATTCGAAAGTATACATCACAAATCCATCATAAGCAAAAAAGAAAATACGTTTAACATGATAGATGAGTTTAGGACGAGCTATTTCGACTAATTCTAAAAATTCCATTTTCTTTAACTTCACTCTATAAGAGCTAGTATGAATTGATGCTGCAGTTGCCCCTGCACTATAAGCCAGTTTTATCACCGTTTTTTCATAATAAGCTTCAGTTTAAGAAGCTATAGAAAACGGAAAATTTCATTGAAAGGTAATAAAATAAAGAATAATAGAAAATTCTACTTTTTTCTCAATTAGTCTCCCCTTCATTTGTCGTTTAACGTTGGTTAGGTTAAGAAAAGTATATACTGGGGTATATACCGAACCCTGATTTATCAAACTTTCTGAAGAATCTTTTCTCTAATTATCTCGATAATCTCTTCCGGAAAATTCGTTGAAAACACAAATTCCCGAAATATACCTTGGTTTAAATGGAGTAAAACACATTTTTTCCCGATTACATTAAAAATTAATCTCCATTTTCCCCCAAATCTTCCTATTCTAATTCCCCATCCAAGATATCCAATCATAGGTGTTTCATCGTAAGTAACAGCTTTAACATTATTCCATGACTCTGTGTGACCAAATATTCCATATCTAATAGTTACTTCTTGGGATGTTAATTCGATAGTCATTCTACTAAAGTTAATCATGACTAGACAGATCACGATAATAATTACGTATATACCATTTAAGATTGGATGATGGAATGATTCTATGAAGGATTGGTAACATAATATAAAAAGAGAAATTATTATGAGTATAATCGAACTATATAATGTAATTTTTGACTTAATTTCTTCCGTATGAATATTATTGGTAATCATACTTTTCTTCATCAATTAATAAAATGTGGTAATACCTTAATAAATTTAACATTGTGGAAACAAAGATTTACCTGAATTACACGTTGGATAAGACTAGTCTTTTACTAATCTTACTAAAAGATAAGTTCTGTTGATAAAGCGTATCACGTCGTGTGTGTTTTATCGCTTCTTGATTTCAGAGTCGTCAATTTGTTGTTGAATAACTTCACTAAGTAGATATTTTATATTTCCTGTGCTTTCCTCAACAATTATCGTGCTATTATTATTTAGAAGAATAAAATGAATCTCACCATGAATATCTATCCTTGTAACACGGAAGGAAAAGAGGATTGGATTCTGTTTTCATGTAGGAGAAGTCAAAATTCCCCTTATTTATAAACTGCCTTTATAAGGTTTACGGGGTCTAAATTCAAAATAACTCTCTTGTAAAATCTGTTTTTTTCCTTTGAATTTTCTTAAATTTCTGCTGATCTTTTCCTTTTAAAATGAGATGAGAAAAAAAGAAATATAAGGAGCTCAATGTGAGAATTTATCCAAGAATCTCATTCTAAACACTCTAACCTTTATTGTAGAAGCGAAAGATAGATTCACCTCAATTTGAAACTCTAAAACAACCATTGAAAATATAACTAAGATTATACCAGCGATAATCCAGGCAGAATAGACAAACTTCCCAAAGAGTAATTCAAAGGCAAAGGGAACAAGAATCTGTAACAAAAGATAGAATGTTGTTCTAACTGATCCCAGCTGAGATAAGGCCCAATTTTCAAGACCAAAAGTAATTATGGTAGCAAAAATCCCTAAAAAGAGAAGATGGGGCAGTATGTAACTTAAGGATGAAAAAGAGGGAGGTTGTGTTAACATGGAAAATATAAACAATGGGATGAAGGTGTAAACTAGCGTAGCGTACATAAAACTAAACGGATCATGCTGGTCTACTTTGGCTTTAATTTCCGTAATTAGCTGACTGGATAAAACAATGTTTAATCCCCAGACAAACGCTGCTACTATTAGTAATCCTACTCCAATTCCATTTGTGTTGGAAAAGTTTGTAATATTTCCATTGAAACTAATAAGCAAAATCCCTATTGATGCAATTGTTGCAACGGTCAAGATTCGCTTAGAAAGGGGAGTATTTTCAATTCTCCAAGACATAAATGGAACAAGAATAATATAACTTGTTGAAAGAAGCGTAGCGAGGCCAGCAGTAGTTAAGTCTTGGCCTATGGTCGATGTGAGATATCCTGTTGCAATTAAGAATCCTATTAACATCATTTTCGGATTCTTCAACAAAGATAAACCGTCTCGAGCTTTAATAATTGGTAATAACAGGGAGGAAGCGATTACTGCTATTCCGAATCTTAGTGTCATTATATCTAAAGGAGTGGAAACCTCTAGTATTATCTCCACAACAATAGGACTGACTCCCCACAATAGACTACTAGTTAACATTGCCAATTGTGCTTTCTTTTTTTGCATGGTTAGAGTATTAGCACTTCCGTACTTCAATCAACTCCCTCGATTAGGAGGTAGGTACTTTAATGATGAATATAATACACGTCTTAATGAAGTAAAAACAAGGTGAGCGTTTATGCTGTATAATGCACTAGTCAAGGTTCATCATGATTGCCCGTTTAGGAGGTTCTCGGAAAAATTTCCAATGGTAGAGATGCTGCATTGGTGTAACTCTCATTATGATGTATTGGAATTACGAGGAACGAAAGAGAATGTTATCAATGCCATTTCTGAAGTTGATACAAGGCTAGGATCCATCATTAAGAAATCTTTAGATCAAAACCATGTCCAAATGGTCATTAAGCAGTGTGAATGTAGTTACGAACCTTTTTCTGTCATTTTAGACAACCATAAGTGCATTCAACTTCCTCCAGTAAAATACTTAGCTGGAGAAGAGGTGGTTAAACTCCTGATTACCTTAGATGATCTCAAAGTAATTATGGATGAATTAAAAGAAAAGGATCCCAACGCGGAAATCGAGATCCTTCGTTTGGCCTCAGTTAAAGAAATCGATAATCCAAAATTTCACTTGTTATATCTAGATGATTTAAGAACAGACTTGACGTTAAGACAATTGAATGCTTTAACTAATGCCTATAACAAAGGATATTATGATGTTCCTCGCAATGTGTCAATTGATACTCTTTCAGAAGAAATGTCAATTCAACCACGGACTTTTCAGGAACATTTACGAAAAGCAGAAAGAAAGATAATGAAAAAAATTGTTCCTGTACTGAATTTACAATAGAATATTTTGATTTAACTCTTTTAACCGATAAAGCACAGTAAATCATGCTTTTGCATTTAGGAATCTTTCATTCGCCACAGGAAGAAGGATAGCATCTGAGTCCCCTCATTGATTAGCTTCGCAACCGAACTACCAGCACCGTGACCAGCTTCAGATTCAGTCCACAATAAAATAGGATTGGTAGTTTGGGGAAGATTCTGCATTAGAGCGGTCATTTTAAAAGCATGAGTTGGGTCAACTCGACTATCATTAAGTGCAGTTCTGAACAAAATCGCTGGATACACAACATCTTCCTGAATGTTCTGATATGGAGAATATGCCCTCAACCACTGGAATTCCTCTGCTTTTTCAGGGTTTCCATATTCTGGAATCCATGTCTTGCCAATAGAGAAATGGTGGTACCGAAGCATATCTAACAAGGGAACTACACAATATACTGCGGTAAACAGTTCTGGCCGTTGGGTTGTTACCGCTCCAACTAACAATCCGCCATTGCTTCCTCCTAAAATAGCCAGAGTCTTGGAGGAACAATATTTTCTCTGGATCAGGTGTTCTGCAGCAGCAATGAAGTCATCAAAGACGTTTTGCTTGTTGCTTAGGATCCCTGCTTTATGCCAGGCGGCACCATGTTCTCCCCCACCCCGAATATTCGCTATAGCAGCGATACCACCCTGTTCCACCCAATACAGGAGATTAGGAGAGAAGAAGGGTGTCATACTGATATTAAATCCTCCATAGCCATATAGAAGAGTTAGATTGTCGCCAGTAAGAGTAAACTGTGAGGGATGGAGAATAAACATATGAACACGTGTCCCATCACGGGATTCGTACCATTCTTCTGTTATCTCATATTTAGATGATTCCAAGTTCAAATCCATTTTGAAGAATTCCTTCAATTCTCCAGATGGGATATTGAATTGATACGTAGTTTGAGCTTGAAAAAAAGACATACAATTAAAATAGACATCCGAATGTTCGATTCCTCCCCTGAATCCTCCACCCTTATCCGCTGGGTCAACTGTTCCAGATTTCGGAAGGGGGATCTCTGAGATTAACGCTCCATCAAGATCATGCAAAGTTACTTTACTTTTCACATCATGAAGCCATAAAGCAATGATTTTATCGGAGACCAATTGGACATCTTGGAGAATGTCTGTCTCGGGTTCTAGGGTTGTCTCCCAAGAGGATATTTGAAGATTTTCTTTTTCTGCTCGATATAATCCGAAGTGTGACGATTTATGGTTACTATAGATATACACATGATTATGGCTAATTAAGGGAGTAAATAACCACTGGCTCTCAGTTACGATGGGAATCTTTTTTGGTGGGGTGGTGGTTAAATCAATGAAATGTAAATCTGATGAAACAAAACGATAGGCTCTTACAAGCATGAAAGAGTCGTCAGGGGATAATTCTGGTAAGGGGTATTCTTGAGGGTTTTCTGGATTGTCAAAAATGACAGGATCGAGATCAGGGTCAGTCCCAAGTTTATGAAAACGGATGTGCGACCCAAAAACCTCTTCTCCTGGAGGAACTTCTCCTGGTTTTGGAAATCGTGTGTAATAAAAAGCAGAGTCGTTTTTTGTCCAACGAACTTCTGACCACTTTGCCCTTTCGATCTTTTCTGATAATGGCTCCCCAGAAGACACGTCTATTAAGTGGAGAACTGACCATTCGGAACCCCCTTTAGAAAGGCCATACGCGAGCGTCTTGCCATTATGACTGGGGAAGAAGTAATCCAAGGAGGTTGTGCCTGCAGGGTCGATTTTATTGACATCGATGAGGATTCGTTCTTCAGTGTCTTCTGGTTGGAAATATAACACGGGTTGCTCTTTTGTTGACAGCTTTTTGAGGAAGAACAGGCAACCATGGCTTTGTTTAACTTCTAGGACTTCATCCCGGTACTGCAGCTGAGTCAAACGCTTCTTGATTGCGTCTCTTTCAGGAAAATTATTCAGAACGTCATCTGTGAGTTGATTTTGTGCTTTAATCCAGGAACTCACAGAATCACTTTCTATCTCTTCCAATCCGCGATAAGGATCTTCAATCGGTATTCCATGGAAGTAATCTATCACACTCTTCTTTTCTGAGTGTGGATAATTTTTACGTATCTGTTCATCTTGTAGTTGGTTCACACTTCTCACCTTACATCTTGAAACTGAGTTTTCTCCTGCGTATACTTGATCCCTGCCATTATCAAATTGATTCTGTTACATCATTAAATGTTTAAATCTTTAGAGTTAAAACAATAAAAATGATTTAAGCACGGGTTTGAGTATGAAATCCACTAATATGAGGATGATTGATTTAATTCTTGGTTCATATGGGGTAAATGTGATCATTAATCTTCTATTTCTAATTCTTGTCAAAAAGTTTGATATATTATTAGTAAGTGGGTCTTTAGCTTTCATCCCACTTCTTTTTACTTTGAATCAAAGGAGGAAAGAATGATTCTTCTTCCAATCTATTTTTGGTTTAGGTTCTTTTTGGGGATTCTTCTTCTAATTTGTGCTTATATTTATTCCTTCAAGGTCTATGGTTTAAAAATCACTATTATCACAAGTTTCCTGATAACCTCTTTTTTCATAATTTTATTCTTATCAGGCGCATATTCTAGTGTGCCTTTGGGCTCCGATTTGGTGTTAGCACAGGCCACTAGTGCTTTTACTGACATGATAGGTATTTTTCCAAGCTTTTTCGTTACATTTGAATTAGGTCGGTACGCTCTCAATAAAACGAATGATAAGGTTCTCAGGCTCAAAGACATAGTTAATGTCTGCTTGTTAATCAGTTTCTTTGGATTTTGCTTTCAGATGCTACTTGATACATCTGCTGCTGCGCTTGGCTTGTATTATTATACAGATCCTCCAGTGATTAATATTTTTGGATATCCGATCATTTTCTTACTTTCATTCACAATATATGGTTTTTGGGGGGCAATTTTTTTAATTTTAGAGAGAAAATATTTTTCGATAAATGTTTCCAAAAAAGATCCTTATGTTGATTTAGATCAAACCATTAAGTGATTCCTAAATTCAGCATCAGCTGTTCTAACAAGCATAATTGCACAGCCTGTATTAATTTTTACCAATTTTGGCCGAATGTATCCAAAATCCTCTTTTTTCGTGCCACTTTCTACTGGGTTATATATGGGAATGTAAGACAATTACACGATCATCATAAACAATACGATTGGTTGTTATCCCATGCTAACTGACAGTTTGGTTTTTCTTGGGGCTGGGGGGGTGTTACTTTCAGTTGAAGCGTTTAATATCAAGAAACATTTTACGTCTGTGAATTCTAAGGTCACTGAAAACCAATATTCTTTTCTTCTACCTATCTCAATCATCAACATTACATTGATTGCCCTTAGTTTATTCCTCGGTCTGTATGCTGATCTCTTTTACTCTATTGCAATTTTAGGTGGGATGGGTATTGGATTATTAGGAGATCTAAATAATAGGTCCATTCACTCATCCACTAAGGGGTTTGTTATTGGAACAAGCATTTTTATTATTTCCTATCTCTGCTTCGCGACTGGTTTGTTGCATACTAGCGGGGGGTTCTATTTTCCACTGGATTTATTAGTACTGGCATTCTCTGGATTGAGTTACTGCTTATTGGTTTTTTCTTCATGGGATTCTCATTTTTTCCAACATCTGGGAAAATATCGTTTGATCACAAACTTTTATCCAATCCTCCTCCTCTTCTTACTTACTCGAGCGATATTTAATCTCTTTCAAAGCTCCTTACCCTTTCTGAGTGTGCTCCTACTAACTACTGGAGTTGTTCTAATATTTATAACAGACATGGAATTCTCCATTGATAAGTTCTTCAAATCCCGAGAACATTTAGTGGGGCCTATTCTTTACCCTTTAGGCCAACTCGCACTAGCGCTCTCCACATTATTGATATTTTTCTAATCAATCCCTTTCCCATTTGTACATAAAATTTGTTCCACGATTATGATTAATCTGAGATCGATAAAAAGCCATCTGGAGCTAGACTTGTTGCCAACATGACTCGGTTAATATCTGCGTGTTCCGTCCAATCATTATTCTGAAGCCAATAATCATTAATTTCATCAATCATTGACCAATGATCTTCGATAACTCGCATTTTCTTCGCAGCTTGTAATCCAATCACCAAACCAAGCTCGCGAAATGCTAAATTATGTGAGAGTCGAGTATGTTCGAGCCCAATCTGAGCAGCATTAATGAGTCGTTCTTTTTTCTCAGAGTCAATTCCCATTTGTTCTAGTCGGTATGCATCAAATAGAAGCCCTCCAATACCTAAAGGATCATTTGTCACTAGATTCACCTGTTGAATCATTTTTTCCAGGTTTCTCAGTGGTGCTTCTAAATTAACATCAGAAACTGTTTGTAGTTCTTTAAAGGTGACATAACCATCAATAGGATCGTGTTGACCCATCGAGGGTACTAGTGGAGTAGAAAGGGCAATGTTCATTTTCCAAAACATTCTGTTATTACTGATGAAGCGGGTTGAAGCCTGTGCAAGATCTGTAGCCCAGGTAAGATATTTTTCTTCTTTAACGACCTGATGAACTCTGAAAAGCGCGTGAATCCATTTCGTGAGATAGTGAAAATATTGGCCATCACGCTCCCATTCTAAGATGGGATCGTAAGGTTTATGAGGTTTCCTCTCGGGCAAAGGTTTTCCTATTCTCAAACCATTCTTTGTTGGATGATCTTTACTTCCCAACCACCCCGATCTGTCATCATCTTCTCGATGTTTCCCGAGGGTCTTGTGAACTTGATCAACTAACTGGATTGCCAGGTCTTTGAACTTCTTTTCCCCAGTCATTTGGTATAAACCCAAAAAATTACATACTCCGAAGCTATCCGTCCAGAGGTACCTTCTTGGGGGTTTATTTGATTTATTAAGTCCGCTATCGTCAGAAAATTTCATCATTAATCTTATTATAAGTTCCACAGCTATTCCTCAAGAAATACTATACTATCTAAGTATGGTTCTGATCGTATTTTTATTCCTGTTGAAAGGGTAGGAAATCCATACCTTTTAAATTGTATAAAGACTCTTTTGGGATGTTGCCTGTGAATTAATAATCCGTGTTTCGTACCCTAAATGCCTCAAAATTGTGTCTAAGAAAGCTTCAAAAAAGGAGTCTACTCCTGTATCACAATCAAGGATGTAAGTGGTGTCTGTCCGCACCACATGATCCTCCTCCAATCCATCAAGAAACATATCGACTAGGGGGAGAGTAGGAAGGTTACGACTCAAGGTTTCAAATACTTGTGAGTGATACTTTTGTAACAAGCGTCCAGCGACAAGGGTTCCTAAACAATCCAAACTATGAAACGGATATTCGTCTTTCGTGATCAATCGTTCATTAAGAAGCAGTTTTAACAGTTCTAATCGACGATTCACTTTATTAAGAAATTGTTTGACAAGCAGCTTGAAAGGCTCAAAAGTCCGCAAATCTAGAACAGAGGTATGTTGCCAATGGACTTCAGGGAAAACTCGGAAAAATTCATCAAGAAGAAACTGAAAATCCGCCTGACACCACTTGGCATCAATACTTGAGTCGAGAGTGAGGATGAAAATTAATTCAGACTGTTTCTGAAAAAGGAGAGTTACTTTCCCCATACGGAGCGCATCAATTCTGTCTTGTTCTACTTGACTCGCAAAACTATACAGGGCACTAATCAAATTGGATCGTAAAAATTGATCAGGGTGCTCCTGGGAGGTGTGACTGACATGAAAAAGCATCAGTCCATGCTCAAGGACACAGAGGAATTCACGGATCAACATAAGGGATCATCAACTCTGAAGAGTCACTTCTAACATTCATGGGTGAAACACCTTTTATATTGAGAAAAAGGAAATATCTCACAATGCTTGCTAGATGAGCGGATAAAAATGAAAGGAATGAAGCTGAAGCATTTAAATACACCCTAAAATCCTCTAGAGAAAGAGTCCTCATTGGGGTGAGTGAATTTAACGAAAATGACTAAGGGAGTCATATGTAACCACTACTCATAAACCTGTCTCTGGATATTTGCGAGTTCTTGGTACGATCTGGTTAAAATGCGAGGAGGATCGTGGGAATACTTCGATAACGCCCTCTGCTTACACTAGGTTTAAATAAACTGAGAAGATGAAGTTATCTCAAAGGAGAGTAAGATTATGAAGGAAAAATATCGGGTTCTGCCCAAAAAAATTGCCAGGGGCAGAAAAATTCAAGTTCGCCAATTCGAACCAGAAGAAATTTGGATAGAATTCGAATTAGATATTCCTGAGGCATCTCTTGCTAAGGAAGCTATCCAGGAAGCCACACGCTTAGCGAGAGAATATCTTGACGAGGAAGAGGCTCGCTTACGAGGTGGAGGAGGATCACCAGTCGCTATCAATAGTGGAAATAAACCTTCAGTCACTGAGTATGATTTGGTTTTGACATCAGAAGGAAAAGCGAAAAATCTCGAAGTGGTCCAATCCAAAGAGACACAATTCGCCAACTTCATCCATCTCTGGTGGGGGAAGAATGGGAATGGGGCGAAAAAAACCTATATCGGCCACTTACGCAAAGATACAGGGGAATTCAAGCTTAAACTAGAGAATAAATCATTTGTAGAAAAACAAGGGATAAAACAGGGAACACATTTCAAAATAATTCCAAAATTGATTTCGCAGACATGAAAGTGACAAACCATGAAGAATGAGAGAAGGAAAGAGGATAGCAATAGAATGATCTCCCAGCATGAACACAAAGAAGTAACGGATCTACGTCCCGTTCTTCGATTCCTCCGATTTGATGGGAAAATCTGCGCTCATGCTCACCAATGAGAATCTCCTATTTTTTTGTCAGGGAAAACCATATAAGAGAAATCCGTGATACTCTTTCTTTATGGATATCGTAAAGAAATGTCCAAGTTGTGGGGATGACCTCTCAGAGGACGAATTCTTGGTACTAGAACAAGGAGGTCTGAACCGAGTAGTTCAAGGTGTTTGTACGGAATGTTATAAAATCATAAACCAGTTAGAATCTCAAACTTTGGTTATTGATGAAAAACAACGCATTTCACTTTATTTAACACATAGAAAAGGATTGAAACCTCAAGATATTCAAAATATAGTCGTTCACTTTCATGGATTTCCAGGACGCCCAAAAAAACTCTTTCGACAGATTCAAAAACATTTTTCGTCAAAAGATTTTATGATTATCAACTTTAATTATCCTGGTTTATGGGATACTGCTGGTTTATTCGTCCCTGATGAAATCATTGAGTATTGCTTAAATATTTTGAAGTTTCTATTTAAACACTATCAAGATAAAAGACTGTACGTTTATGCAGAATCCTTTGGAGCTTTTACATCTCTAGTAACACTGTGTCATTTGTTTAAACAAAATAAAACTCTAAAAATTGATGCATTAGCTTTTAGAGCACCAACCTCTGGTATTAACATGAAAATTTTCGATGGTGAGAAATGGGCACAAATGAATTTGAAGGAACCACTAATTCACCTATCGGAAGAGAATATATTGAGAACAGACATTTCCAAATGGGATGATATAACAGTCCAACAGTTTGATATTGCATTTAATTTGAAAGAACTAAAGAGAATGGGTAATGAATATGGAAGAATCCTTCCTAAACTCGTAGTTGTAGGAAAAAATGATGGGCTTCTTTCTTTTGAAGAAATTCTAGGAACTTATACCGATCATGCCCAAATTGAGTTATATGATGACCTTCCTCATAACTACATCCAGGATAAAATATTTGAAGAAATTATTGATCAAATAGTTGGGTTTTATTTGAGGACAGAGGGAAGGGATCCCCCTGTAAAAAAAAGTAACTAGCTTATTCCTTTCTCGTAGATTTCGTGAATCATTTCAGCGCAACGCATGGCGTACCCCCACTCATTGTCATACCACGCGAGAATCTTGCATAAATTAGTGTCTACAACGTGAAGGAATGGGAGATCCACGATAGCAGAGTGTGGATTTCCATTATAATCAGTACTCACAAGGCTCCGCCATTCAACGTCCAAAATGCCTTTCAAATCCCCCTCTGCGGCTTTTCTAAAAGCAGTTTCGATCTGTTCGCAACTCACGCTTTGTTGAAGACGAGCAGTTAAATCAACGATCGAGACGTTCGGAGTAGGGACTCTGACAGCTAATCCGTCAATTTTTCCCTTTAAATGAGGTAGAACTTCACCAGTAGCCTCTGATGCTCCAGTGCTGGTCGGAAAGTGATTGACAGCTGCCGCTCGCATCCTTCGATAATCTTTGTGAATAGAGTCAAGCAATCTTTGGTTGTTGGTATAGGAGTGAATTGTTGTCATAATTCCTTGTTCAAAACCAAAGTTATCATCCAGAACTTTCACAACAGGAGCCAGACAATTTGTTGTACATGACGCATTACTGATTAATGAGTGTTTACTCGGGTCGTACGTGTGGTTGTTTACCCCCCGAACTAGTGTAATATCCGCATCGCTAATGGGTTTAGCGGGCGCCGATAAGAGGACTTTCTTTGCTCCCGCGGTAATATGTTGTTGCATCCCGTCCTTTGACCGGAACTTTCCAGTACTTTCAAGGACGATATCTGCTTCTAGTTCCTTCCATGGAATTTTTGCAGGATCTCGTTCTTTGTAGGTTTTGAAGAAATCCCCATCGAGAATAAGGGCATTTTGACCTTCTACTTCAACGGTCCCAGGAAAACGCCCATGCACAGAATCAAATTCAAACATGTGGGCAAGAGGTTCATTATCAGCAATATCATTAATTGCAACAATATCAACCTGTTGATTCGCTTCCTTTTGTAATTGGAAGAGCGCACGTAAGACTAATCGTCCAATCCGTCCAAATCCATTTATTCCAACTTTAACAGCCATAATTCTTACAACTCAATTATCATTTAATCTTATTTAATGCTGATTCACTGTGAGATTTAGTATTACAATCCTAACGAAAATATGGATTTAATGCTTAAGCTTGATTTTTCCCCAATTAGTAACTACCCTTATAAGGAAATCTTGAGAGTAATGTAATTTCACGTTTATATTGTTACTCAGGTGAATTTAGGTGAAAATTAAGGTTTATTACCATAAACTACTAATTGGATCAATAATAATTTGGGTTATTGTTGTTGCCTCTCCTAAGGCTATAGCTGATTCACTACAGTCTCCACAGTTAACACAAGATAGTATAAAAGCCACTCCTCAAAAGCCATTATTCATTGACGGAAATCAAAATTTTAGCACCATGGCTACAAATGAAGGCTGGTCAGGAACGGGAACTAAACTTAATCCGTATAATATTACTGGGTTAGAAATTATAAACTCATCTGTTCACTTAATCGAGATACAAAATACCGATGTGCATTTCTCAATTACAGGAAATACCTTGGATGGAATATCAAAGGCTAAAGAAGGAATTATTCTCACAAACGTCTCGAATGGTAAAATTATGAACAATGTTATCAATCATACATTTGTAGGGATTCATCTACTAAAAGCGACAAATATTACTATTTCTGGAAATGAAATTTCACATAGTAGAACAGCTGGGATCTTCAGCTCAAGCTCAGAATCCCTTGAAATAATAGGAAATACTATCACAAAAAACGGAGACGAAGATGCGTTACTAAACGACGTACTTGGGGCTGGAATTGGAATCTGTTGTCGGTATACACAATCAAGTGTAGTAAGGGATAATCAACTCATCAAGAATTTGTATGATTGTATCGCCCTAATCAGTTGTTCTTGGAATGTGATTCAAGGGAATATCCTGTGTGACAGCACGTTCAAGTGGCAAGGCCAATTCCGTGGATACGGTATTGGGGTAGGGGACACT
>JBHLPQ010000291.1:0-3493 GCA_048939265.1 Promethearchaeota archaeon | reverse complement strand
CCGATGTTATCACCATCATTCTTAGAAATGAACCCGCATCTCTTCCTGCCACGGGTATTATTGATGTTTACGTCAAGGATGAGAATGATCTACCAATTCAAGGCGCTTATGTGAGAGTAATCAGTGAAATTGCCTATTCAGGTTATACAGGCGAGAAAGGCGAATATAGTGTAAAGGAGTTGTATTTAGGATTATACAACATTACTGTCTCAATGAAAGGATATAGTGATGGAACAGCTTCAACGAGGATTGACTATGTAGGGGACAGAGATCGCGTCTATATAACGCTATATCCAGAAGAATCGACTTCCATCCGTCTGTACACCTCAATTCCAGGTGAACTAGATCAAACAGGAGGGTCGTACGTCCGTTATAAACTAGATGATGGTTCGTTTTCCAAATGGTACCTAACTGATGAGAGTGGTCAATTCGAGATACCAAATGCTAAGCTCGGAACCTATACAATTGAAATCTTACGAGGGGGCTTTGAATTACAAACCCAAACAGTGGCAGTCTCAGAAATAGGTGTTATTATTAATGCTGGGACAGTATTAGATATACACGCAGCAGATGGTGTAACTGACTATTATGCATTAATTGTTGCGGGTCAATATGACCGACGATTTACCATTGATGCTTTTGCAATGTACGCAACCCTCCAGAATTATTATGGTTTTTCCTCGCAAAAAATGTATCTCTTGACTCCTCGAACACATCACCCAATTTCCGACAATGAGCTCCCCTATGACCGACTAACAAGCAAAGCAAATGTTCAATGGGCGATCGGGGAGATTGCATTTTATGCCGATGCGGATGATAAAGTCTTGGTATGGTGGACAGGACATGGTGGATATGATTCTATGGACACTCACACAAATACTATTTCTGCAGCGGAGTTTGCCGCTGCCTTAGATTCAGTTATTTGTGAAGAAATGTGCATTTATCTAGGGCCATGTCATTCAGGATCACTTATAGGAGATCTAAACGATAAAGCTAATAGAGCTATTTATACTTCTTGTGCGTCAAATGAAGGTGGTCATGCAACTTATGATCATTCCTATTGGCCATGGGCAACCTATAATGCAATCCATCCATTAGTAGATTATTCGGACGCTGATGATAATTCTAATGGTTATATTTCGATGTTTGAAATATTTGATTATGCGTATGATTATATAACCGTCACTAGGGGATATACTGATCAACATCCCCAACGATGGGTAGGAGCTGACGTTAATGATTTTAATTTATATCCAGGAGATGGGATACCAACTTCGGGTATTGTCGAATCCTCGTTATCATATTTAGTGATGTCTAATGGAAACGACCAGGGGGATTTGTATGATGGAACGCCTGAGGTTGATATAATAGCATCAGCGAGTATTTTGGACAATGAGTTTGATAATGATGATTTCTCCTTTCAAGCGATCAATAGCTCTGACCCCCATCAAAGTTTGGTATCTGATGTCACAATTGATGTCTATTTGTTAAATGGAACATTGTATGCTAGTGATATAACTGATTCTGAGGGAATGGTAACTTTCTATGATGTCCCAATCAATGATTATGCTTGGGAAGCTACTTATCAGGATTTAGAGGTTGATTCAGGTCATTTAGTTTCAGATGGCTTTATCCTCTCAGTTTATGCTTATGCAGAAAATTGGGATCATCAAGGTGACTATGGAGACATCAGATTTAATGCAGAAGAAGCAAATTCCCATATATTTGCCCCCGACGTCGTTATTACGCTCTATCGTAACGATGGAACAATTATAGACAGTGGTATGACAGATTACATTGGCGCAGTGTATTTCTATGATTTTGCTGATGGATCTTATGCCTGGGAAGCTACATTTGAGGGAACCCTCGTTGATGAGGGAATAATCTCAATTGATTCTTCTCTCTTCATATTAGAAACAGATAATAGTGCACCTGTTGTTTCAATTGAACGTCCAACTAGTGGGGAAGTCATTGATGTAACAGAGAAGGAACTGCTCCTTGAATACACTGTTGTTGAAAGAAATAACTATACTATCGATGTGCTAATTAATGGAGTTTCCATTGGATTTAAAAGCAATGGGTCCAGCATCAGGGAAATAACTGAAAACGGGGAATATTCCATTCGAGTCATTGCCACGGATATTGCGGGTAACAGTCATTATGATGAAGTAAGTGTAACAGTGGTGGGTTATCCCCCCTTGACAACTGAGTCCATTGCAACAACCGAATCTTCTGTTTCTAGACTATCGCCTGGATTTGAATTCATTTGTATATCATCCTTATTGGTATTTTTGCTAGTTGTTAAAAGAAGAAAGAAAGAGGTATAAAAAGGAGAAAGGAAAACCTTTCTACTTTTCTATTCCTTGTATATTAGAAAGTAATAACAACAAAAGTGCAAAAGCCATTAACAATCATAACATAAAACTCTCATAATGCAACTATGCGTAAGGCTTGCAGAGAGGTTGAAGGAATATTTAATTGGCATAATGAATATCTCCTCCAGTAGATTTTCAAAAGTGGTTCATTTGAGGGTTATATATGCAATTACCAACACATCTGATTGTAGGAATCTTGATTCAAGAAATAATAACCTTATATATCCCCACAAATGACTTCATTCGGGTTTTATTAATAATTATCTGTTGTTTTGGCTCTCATTTTTTTGTAGATGCTATTGCTATCATCACTTATCATCCGCCTGAACGCGAAAACACTAAGTTTTGGCTTTATTGGCATATATTTGTTTATTCAGCAGGTATCTTAATCTTTATTCTGTTTTTCAATCCATACTGGTTAGGAATGCTCTCAGCATACGTTGTAGATTTGTGGGATTGGTTTTTCCTTCGTCCAATAGGTAATAAGTATAACAAACCTGATTTACTCCAACGTTATGGGCTTCATTTTATTGTAAAGAAACTCAGAAACCCCTTAATCAAGGTTGGTGTTCCTGATCTTGGACATAACCCTTATGGGATAATTCCGGAGCTTGTACTCATTGTATTAGTTTTGGGTTGCAAAGTGATCTCAGTCTTAGATTTGTAGTGATAAGTGGGTTACGATTGAGTAGAAATTTTAGTAGCATGACTTTTAACATTAAAAATTCAGCTGATATAAACGATAAGCAAACGATCAACTGTTGGACAAACCGAAGTGAAAAAATCGTTAAAATAATCGAAAAATATAGTCCAACAGTAATAGGGTTTCAAGAAGTCCTTATTGATCAGCTAGATTACTTAAAAAAGAACCTGAGTGATGAATATTCTTTTTATGGGGTTGGACGTGATGATGGAAAAGCACTTGGTGAATTTAATCCAATTTTATTTAAAAGAGAGCTAATGATTCCGAAGAAATCAGGAACATTTTGGTTAAGTGAAACACCATCAATACCTAGTAAATCCTGGAAAGGATGTTGTTTTAGAATTTGCAGCTGGGTCAGTTTTGATTATCCCATCTCATTGATTATAGCAAATACACATCTTGATGAGAAATATCA
>JBHLPQ010000135.1:0-10445 GCA_048939265.1 Promethearchaeota archaeon | reverse complement strand
GAAGAAATCACTCTACAATTAGATAATGATCTTCAAAGTTCACAAATAAGTTCAATAATTCGTTTAAAAGCAGGAACAACAAGATCGCTTAATAAATAGCATGTAATAGTTCATCTTCTCTGACTGAGATTATTATCCAATAACATGCAACTGAGGAAAAAAGAGGGAGAAAAAAGATCGGAAGATTCCGTCTAATAATATTCTTTTTTCTCTGGAACGGACTTCCAATTAAACAAAAGGATTATCCCTCCTGCTAATGCCATGATGATCCAGAATAAGAATGTAGATTCGGGACCACTAGCTCCGATAAGTACCCCTGAGCCGAAGGTTGTGACAGCTGATCCGACATACCCCCAACCATCAATAAATCCTGTTGCTGATGATGCGGCTTTTCTTGTTCCAAATTCCATGGGGATAGTTGACACCAAGAGGACATGAGGCCCAAATGTCAAGAATCCTATAACTATGAGCAATGGCGCCCCTATAAGCCAATCAAATGGGGGAACTAATGAATAAATCACCATTGAGGCTGCTAAAGCGAAAAAGAGGGCACAAATCAGAGGCATTCGTCTTCGATCAAGGTATCGATCGGAAAACCATGTACAAGTGATGGCGCCTATTGTGCCTCCAATGGGAAACGCGATAGTTTTCCACAGAGAAAAGAAATCGCCTGTGGTAACCTCACTTGCCAATAGATAGGGAAGCCATTCAGTGATTCCATACCGAACAATGTTTAAACAAAAGAGTCCGAACGATGCGAACCAAACAGTTCTGTTCTTTAGGATGCTTCCAAGAGTATATTCAAAACCCAAGTGAGTATCCTCTCGAACTTCACTAAGGACAACTTTTCCAGCGTCTTCTTCTTCAATCGTGGGCAGCCCAACTTCTTCAGGAGCATTACGTGCTCGTATATAATAATGAATACCTGATACAAGCATGATCAGTCCAGCAACCCAAAATGAGACCCTCCAATCTAATTGTAAGGTCACGATGATGAAAGTGGCGAGAATCCAAGATACTGCACCACCAATCTGATAAGATGTTCCCAACCTTCCAGACCATTTTCCTCGTTCTTGAGGAGGGTACCAATTTGCTACTGATTTTACCGAGGGGGCCCATCCCATCGCTTGGAAGAATCCATTCAACCCCCATAAAATGAACATCATCCAAATTAACCCATTAGAAAAGCCAAATAGCATATTAATGAATGAAGAAACGATCAAGCCTAATGCCACTAGTTTTCTAGCACCAAATTTATCTCCTAATGCACCATTCACGAATTGTCCCAGCGCATACATTAGGAAAAGTGCCATACCAATAACACCAAACGTCCCTGGATCAATGTTAAATTCCTCCATAATGAAAGGTTTTGCAATTCCAATATTAACTCGACCCAGATAATAGGTCATGTAGGTAACCCATACTGTTGCAAAAATACGTATTCGCCAGTAGTTCCATGCTGTCTTTACTTCATCTTCTGTCATGATGGGTTCTCCTTTCGATTACAATATTCCCTGTTTAATCATCTGTTTTGCATACTCATAATCTTGCATGGTGTCTATTTCTACCCATTTGTTTTGAATGTCAACAGAATGTACTGGATAACCACGATAAATGAGTTCTTGGATCATATCTGTCAAGTAAGCATAATCCATCTGTGTTGCATCATGAAATCGGCCCTCAAATTTACACCACTTGTTCTGTTGTGCACGATGATAATTCCGACATAGTATTTCTGCTCCTTTCTTTGAAAATTTAGCTAACCCAATAAACTCTCCATAAGCATTTTCTGGATTGTAAAACTTAGAAAGGCGTGTTACTAACCCGTTTTCAACACATGCTAGCTCTGCTTCATCCGTTGGATGTTCTGTACGTCCTTCGTATCGTTTTGCCCAAGCAGTATCGATTATTAGACTGATATCGTGTGGAGAGTCTAATAACTTCTGTACAACTTCTTCGCTATAAAGAATATCACAATAGGATACTATAAATCCCTCTGTCATTGCCTCTTCGGCATAAAATAGGGATAGAAGGATATTATTATTGTTATAATTATCATTATCATAGTAGGTTATGTCTGGAATAGTGAGTAACTCTCTTTTGTATCCTCTGACAATTGCAATATCATTGATTCCACATTTTTGTAAACTTTCCAGAGTTCTTTGTAGAATTGATTTCCCCTCAATTTTAAGTAAAGTTTTTGGAATATTCTGTGTTAAGGGTCTTAACCGTGAACTCGGCCCAGCTGCTAAAATGATTGCTTGCAAGATTTTTGTTCTCCATATTTTTTGTTATATTTTAGGCTCTTAAAGCGTGTTTTCTTTTATTTGTGGGAAACATTTTAAAATATTGGTTATTTTTCACACGTATTTGTAGGAAAATAAGGGTATTATTCATGGTTTTTATTAAAAAAGTTCAATCTGGGTCTAAAACCTACTATTATCTCGTACAGAGCTATCGAATTGGCGGAACCGTTCAACAAAAAGTAATTAAGCGTTTAACATCAACAGAAACAAATGATCCAAACTTCATCAAATCTTTTCTAGGAAAAAATCCAGGTTTTCAAAGAAGTGGTATTAAGGCCATCATACTAGCTGCAGGGAAGTCATTACGTCTTTTTCCTTACTCACAGGAACTACCTAAAGGATTAATACCTGTAGGAAATAAACCAATTCTTCGACATGCCATTGATTCTCTTCATACGTGTGGTATTAATGAGATAATTCTTGTTACAGGTTTTCAACATCGTAAAATGAAAGAGACGTTTAAGAATGAGGTGAAATATCTTCATAATCCATTTTATTCCGTGTCAAATATCCTTGCAAGTGTTTGGTTTGCAATCCAAGAAATGACCTCCTCAATATTTGTTCTTTACAGCGATATTCTGTTTCCAAAAAGCATCATTAACCGTCTTATTCAAAGTGATAACGATATCTCAGTTGCAATCACTTCTACTATTATTGACAATGAAGCAGAGAAAGTAGTTATTCAGGATGATTATTTAGTTGAAATTGGGAAAGAGATTCCTTATGGTTCTACATCATATGAATTTGCAGGAATTGCCAAATTTAGCAAGAAAGGAACCCAGCATCTCCAGAAAGCCTTAGAAGAAATGGCACAAGAGGAGGGGTTTTTAGATTTATATTTTACAACTGTGCTTGAACGGCTTCTTCTTCAGGGTCACAAAATTAACACGATTACAACTTCAGCTGATCTTTGGATTGATATTGATTTCCCCAAAGATCTTCAGCGAGCAGAAACAGATATTTTACCGAATTTGAAATTACATGAGCCTGACGAGATTTTGTGAATCTTAAGGACAACATAAATGTCTTCTTGATTTTAAACCAAGTAATGGTCTAATCCGACAATTAGATCCGATCTTCAGGGACGCCAGATTAGTTCAGTAATCCGACTCAAATCAAGGAGTAGAAGATTGTCTTTGAAATAGATCCAACTCAGCATATGCATATCTAGCTTGTTGGAATGTATTCATTTGCAGCTAAAAATTCGATAATTTTTTGTGTACTTTCTTCAGGGGTTTCTTTATCTGTTTCAACGATAATCTCGGGATTTGGAGGTTCTTCATAGGGGTGACTTATTCCTGTAAAATTCGCAATCTCGCCAGCGATAGCTCTTTTGTACAGTCCTTTGATATCTCTCTCGATGCACACTTCTACTGGGCATTTTACAAACACTTCAATGAAGTTTGTAGTTGTGTTTCGAGCAGCCTCCCTGGATGCAATGTATGGAGATATGAATGAGACCAGTGTGGCAACATCATTTCTACTGAGCAGTCCGGCTACAAATGTAACTCTCTCTAGATTGGTTTTTCGATCCGCTTCTGTGAATCCTAGATCTTTGGTTAAGTTTTGACGTACTACATCGCCATCTAAAATTTCCACTTTCTTATTCAGTTCCTTCAACTTTGTTGCCACCCTAGTGGCTAATTCGCTTTTTCCAGACCCGGATAACCCGGTAAACCACAATACAAATCCATTACTTTCGTTTGACATGTTTAATCACTTTTCCATCTAAGTTCTTGGGGAGTTCTTCGTCAAGTAGATAGAGAATTGTTGGAGCTATGTCTTCAATATTTGCATCAATTTGAGCTGGAGGTATTTCCCCATTTGGGTCGTACAAGATATACATACCATTCCAATCATGCATCGCATCATCCGAACCCGTGTCATTCTCGAGAAGATATAGGGTATTATGACCGATAGTTCCAGCTGCGCGCCAATAAAGATCATCAAAGATTACCATAAGGTCAGGATAGTTTCCTTTCGGTTTATCATAATACTCCTCTGGCCGAAAGACTATATTCTCCATTTTTCTGCCATGTATATCTTTAAGATTGAGTATTTTGTTCCGAAGCTTTTCAAGTTCCTTCTCATAATTCTTTACAGGAATAACCCCATTTTTTTCCCTCCCTTCCACATTTAAGAACACTTTTGAACAGTATCCTCCCCATGCCCAAACTTTTGTTTGATTCCAGTCGATTTCCACTTTTGAGAGTTGCACAGGATGGTCAGGGACTTCTTTTATTCTCAAATATTTTTCTTTAATCAACCATTCATTAATGCAAAAAGCTCCCCGCATAGGTTTGACACCATGATCCGAGGTGACTAAAATATAGGTCTCATCATCTATTAAATCCAAGAGTTCGCCAATATACTGATCTATTCGACAATAATAGTCATGAATCACTTGTTTATATTTACTATTGGCCTCGTGCATATGATGGGTCTCATCATAATACCGCCAGAACGCGTGATGAACCCGATCCACCCCAATTTCCACAAAAGCGAAAAAATCCCATGGTTTGTTTGTTATCAAGTATTTTATCAAGCTCATATGATTATCTAGCATTTTAAAGAGTTGTTCTTGGATTTCATCCCGGTTTCCATTCCGAAAATCGATATCTGGCATGTAAGGTGCAAGATTCTCTTCTAATTCTTGTTTTAAGTCTAGAGGGTAAGTATAATTGCTTTTAGCGCTGGGAGTTAAGAAACAACCAATTGACCATCCGTTCACCGTTTGTGGAGGATAATTAGGTGGAATCGCGAACAAACACGACTTTCGATTGCTCTTTCCTAGAATGTCCCACACTTTTTGTTCGAGGACATTTTTTGGTGTAACAATTTGAATATCAGTATAAGAATTGTTTTCGCGTTGTCGAAAGCCATATATTCCAAGTTTTCCTGGGTTCTTTCCAGTAAACATTACCATCCAAGCGGGAACTGTGATTGGCGGCATTGTTGACCTCAAATTCCCGTAGAGCCCTTTATCGATTAGCTTGGATAAATTTGGTAAGTCCTCTTTAAATTCTTCAAATACTAGCTTGGGTGAAGCACAATCTAGACCTATTACTAGTATTTTTCGCTTAGTCATTCCCTGTCCACATGCTTTCACTATTCAACAAAGGGATTATCATATTGGAGGATAATATCTGCTACTTCTGGCCGCATTTGTTCGCTAGGAGGTCTTTTCCCTTCTATTAGCTTTTGCCTGATCTTCGTTCCACTGAAATTGATATGATATTCAGGAGGATGCGGACATATCTTCTCATTAACAACAGATCCGCATTTTGTACAATGGGAAAATGACCTGAAAAAGAGAGGGACTATTCCAATGTCGGGAAAATCGTCAAAAATATCCTGAGCTGCAAAAGGAGGATAGTAATCTCCGACTCCTGCATGATCCCGACCGACAATGAAGTGGGTACAACCATAATTTTTTCGCATTATCGCGTGGTGAATGGCTTCTTTGGGCCCTGCATAGCGCATTTCTGTCAGGAGAGTCACAAGAACCGCTCGTTGTCGTAGATAATAATGGTCAATAAGTGCCTGATATGATTTCAGGATCACCTCGTCTTTAAAATCTCCTGGTTTCTTCTTTCCTATTACTGGGTTGATAAATAGCCCATCAACAAAGGTTAAAGCTGCTTTTTGGACATATTCATGTCCAATATGAGGCGCATTTCGTGTTTGGAACCCCACGACTGTTTTCCACCCCTTGGCTTTGAATAGTACTCGGCTCTCTTTTGGGGTCAAACGATTATCTGCGAATGGCACCTCAGGCCGTTTTAATAAATCAATGGGGCCACCAAGTAAGACAGCTTCCTTTGAGAATATTCTTTGAACTCCTGGATGGTTCTCATCTGTAGTTCCAAACACTGCTTCAGCCCACTTTTTTTTATCTGGAATGTACTTGTCCTCGATATCAAATAGGGCAACAGGATCCCCCTGATACGTCAGAACAACTTGGTCTCCTTTTTCCAGACCATTCGTTTGATCCTTACTGATATCGAATGTTATCGGTATTGTCCACGCTAAATCATTAGTGAAGCGATTGGTCTCAATTACTGAGTTAAACTCCTGTTGGGTCATGTATCCTTCCAACGGGCTATATGTGCCAATTGCGAGGTTTTCAATTTCAATATAAGTTTCAGAGTCAATAGTAACCTTGAAAAATTCATTTATTTCTTCTTTAATTTTATTTAAGTGAGTTGTTGAGAGAATTCGATTGGTTAATCGTCCTCCGTGTGGTTTCACCATTCTTTTCAGGCTCCTAGAGATAACCCAGCCGTTCTAGCCGTTTTTTTATTTCCTCCTCTTCCTTTGGATCAAAATCTTCTGTACTTTCTGTCTGTAGGACTTGTCCTAGTACATGTTCGACATAATTGTCTACTGTCTTGAAAGTATTATTGTTTATTTTTCGTTCTATTAGCTTATACAGCTGTTTGGATATGGTAATTGTCTTTTTTTGTTCTGACACTGTTTTAACCACCGATTTCTTGCTATTATATTTTAATAATTAGTAAAAAATTCAAATTTAAGGTTAAATTAAAGAGAAAATAATTGTTAATTAACTATTATGATAACATTAATTCGTCATAAATCTGTTAAAAAATGATTGTATCCAGAATTGCTCTATGAATACCCTAATTTTTCTAATTTTTCCAAAAGTTGTTTCTTATCTTCTTTGGAAAATGGTATTTCTCCTTCCTTGGGTTCAGTCACTAATTCTCGAAGGATGAATACAACAAACCTTGATACTGAGGTGAATCCTGTTCCTTCAATACGTTGTTGCACTTTTTCGTATAATATCTTCGGTATTGAAACAGTGGTATAGTCAGATGGACTCAAGATATCACCATAGATTCCCTTTTTCTTACTAGAATTGATGTTATTACTTTCTATATGATGTAACAATAAATAGCTTTCTTTCATTCACTTCGAAATTAATAGGTTTGGGAAAGGGATCGACTACTAAAATTAGTAGAATCTATGTTTATATGAGTCCAGTTTGGTTGGTATAGATATTTACTTCTGCAAAATTTCCAGTAATGACTTCTAAGACGGTTTAGCTAATGAGAATCGGTATTTTTGGTGCAGGATACGTTGGTTTAAGCACAGCAGTCTGTTTTGCACAAAAACATGATATTACCCTTATCGATATTGATCCAAATAAGGTTACAGCCATCAATAATAATAAACCATATATTTTTGAAAAAGATCTTGAAAATTTGTTATCTCATGCTTTGGAAAAAAAAACTCTTAGGGCTAAATTGATTAATGAGACATTTCCGCCTTTTCATATTATCTTCATTACTGTTGGAACTCCCGCGGAAGATGATGGTTATATAAACTTACAATTTATTCGAGATGTCGCAAAAACTCTCTTTCACCGAAAAACGGAGTTTTTTTTGGATGATCAACAAACCCTAATTGTCATGAGAAGCACTGTTATTCCTGGGACTACAAACCGAACGCTAGGTGACTTTGAAAAGCACGAACTGGCGAATATTGTCTCCAATCCAGAATTTTTAGCTCAAGGGAGCGCTATTCATGATACTCTCCATCCAAAACGGATTATAATTGGTTCAAATCAAGAAAACGCCTTTAAAAGGTTAGAAGCCTTCTATACTCAATTTTACCTAGGTCAACAAGTTCCAATTCTTCATATGTCTATGGAATCTGCGGAATTTACTAAATACGTTGCCAATGCCTTTCTCGCCATGAAAATCTCTTTCGCAAATGAGATCGCGGACCTTGTCCAGCATATCGAGAATACTGACATAGATGATATTATGAAGGGTATTGGTCTTGACCCCCGAATTTCTCCGTATTTTCTGAGAGCGGGGATTGGATTTGGTGGCTCTTGTTTTCCTAAGGATATTCAAGCTTTAATCAGTTTCAGTGAGAATTTGTCGGCAGAAACTCCCCGAATTCTGTCAGCTGTTTTGAAAGTTAATGAAAACAGACCTTATAGATTGATTAAGATATTACGTGATAAAATAGGTGATTTAAGCGGTTCAGTGATAGCCATCCTTGGATTATCCTTCAAACCAGGGACTAACGATGTGAGAGATGCCCCAAGTATTGGGATTATTCAGGCCCTCTGGCGAGCTGGCGCACGAATTATTGTTCATGATCCATTAATTTCCAGAATAGATCTTCGAGCTTTTAAACGCTTCAATATTATTGTTTCCTCTTCTGTGGAGGAGTGTTTAAGAGGTGCTGACGCCTGTTTATTACTAACTGAATGGCCAGAATACGCTAATCTTGAACTTGACGACATTGTAACAGAAATGAAAAAAAAGATAATCATTGATGGCCGTCGGGTCTTCGTTGATCGTCCTATTCCTCCTGATGTTCATTACATTACAATTGGCAGCTTTCCGAACCATCATTTGAGATGAATTGTTTTAGAGTCAAAAGGTAAAGACCAAAAATGCCCACCATTGCTTATTTTATTAGTGATCATGGTTTTGGACACGCTGCTCGGAGCATTGCGATCATTCGCTCACTCCTAGATTGCGATTTAGAGATTTCGATAGAAATTCACACCTCAAAGCCTCTTTCCTACATTCAACGATCATTCTCTCAAAATGAAGAGGAGCAACGTGTAACTTATCATGAACAAATAAATGATTTTGGTTTTATCGGAGATAAAAGAACTGGTGGCATAGATTATCAGAAGACAGCCATTGAGGTTTCATCTTGGATAGAGAATTGGCATATTTCTTACCTATTTGATTTATATCACAATTTCAAGTCAAAGAACACTGATCTATTCGTCTCTGATATTGCCCCCCAGCCGTTTTTACTTGCAAAAAAACTTGATCTTCCTAGTATTGCAATTAGTAATTTCACCTGGCTAGATATTTATCAGAATCCCGCGTTTGACCTTGGAGATCTTGATACTCTTTGGAAGGCTTACCGCGAGGCTTCCCTTGGATTATTGCTGCCGTTCAACTTAGAAAACACTGTGTTCTGTTCAGCAATGGAAACACACCTTGTCAGTCGCCATCCAACTCGTTCTAAACAACAAATGCGAGAACTTCTCGGTTTAGGCTCAGATGAACAGGTTATTTATTTAGCCACAGGTTTTTCTTTGAAGAATCCCTTCTTACAAGAATGGGCAGACAAAACTGATTCCCAGTATATCCTAGGGGGCCAACATCAGATTACACATCCAAAAATTAAAACAGTTCCTCGTTCAGACCCTGAGGGTCAGGATTACATCAATTGTAGCAATGTGGCGGTCATTAAACTGGGATATAGCTCCGTCTCTGAAGCTATTCGGTCCCATGTTCCAATTCTTGGTATAGATTTCCCTCAAACTGTGGAAACTAAACGAATGAAGAAAGGGATTGAAGAGTTGGGAATTGGGTTGTGTATTACTTCTGAAGAATTTTTTCAGGGAAAATGGTTAGAAAAAATCTCTGAGGTGATAGAATTGAAACAGAATTACTCACACCTGCCTGATCGTTTTGTTAAGCATGGTGAATCGCAGATTGCAGGGATAATTTTAGATCTTTTGGATGAAATTTGTTGAAATTCGGGAATACATATCATTTTTAGCATTCCTAGCTATTTCGAGGTTTTTAATAGATCAGCCTTCGTAATTATCCCAGAAATTTTTCCTTTTTCTGTCACTAGAACTGCTGCTGAAACTTGAAGTAGACTGGTGACTGCACTTAATGGAATTTTTTTGTTGATTACTGGAAAGACATCATCCATAATTTTCTCTACTGGTTCATCTTCTATTTCTTTTAAGGTTCGCCCTTTCAATAATACATCTAATAAAGTCTGTTCTGTTACACTCCCCATGTTCTTTCCAATTTTAGAAAAAACAGGTACTTGAGAAATACCATTCTTTTTCATCAGTTCAAACACATGCTTAATTGAATCGTCAGTTTCTACAAATATCACAGGAGACATAATTTCATATGCTTTTGTTTGATTTTGATTTTCGATTGAATATAACACTTGATAGATTCGCCGTACAATGTCATAAGAGGGATTTAATGTCCCATTTTCGATTTTAGCTATCATTGATTGAGATACTTCTACTCTTTGAGCCAATTCGGCTTGTGTTAAACCAATGATTTTCCTTATTCGCCGCAGCTCAATCAGATCTGGAAGAATAGCCTT
>JBHLPQ010000290.1:0-3523 GCA_048939265.1 Promethearchaeota archaeon | reverse complement strand
CCTGCAGCAACAATTGGTATTTTGGGAGCGTTAGGTGCTTGGAGTCTTGCATTTCAAGCAACAAGTCTTTTACTCCTAAACATCTTGGCAATTAATCTCTCTTGTACAGGAGTTTTTTGGATATTTGGAGTTAAAAGCAGAGGTCTTTCTAGAAGACAAGCAGAAAAAGTAAGACGTATGAATATTATTTGGATACTAGGGGTTACAATTCTGTTAGTGCTGATTGTTATTTTTAATTTAGGAGGATAATTTCAAATCTCTGCGTTTACTTCTCGCCTTCATCTAATTTTTCTTTATCATTTAATTGAACAATACAAAGCCGGCTTTCAACAACATCAATTTTTGCATTGATCTCATTTTGATTAATCATTTCATAAACTAACTCTTCAAGCTCCTTAGGATCGAGATCAACATTCTTTGCTAGAGTTTCGATTGGAACACTCCCGATCTTCCTGATCCTTACTGCTAGTTCTTCCCTTTGTTTTTTTCTCAATAAAGCATCAGAAAGCGTTCCTGCAACTGCTTGCACTCGTTGTAGATCTCCTTCCTGATATGCATGGAATACATCATAGATAATGTGTCCAAATGATCCTAAATTACGTGATAAAACTTCCTGTACTAATTTAACGCCAAATTCGCTTTGATATTCAATGATCTCAAGTGCTACCAAACCTGCATCAAATTTAACAAGCCCAAGCCAGACTTCATCTGGTTTAATACTTGGGGATTCATAATGACTCAAATATGTGCGAATAGCTTGTCTTTGGAGGGTCACATTACGTGCGGATATCATTCCAATTAATGTACGCGCATGCTCTCGTTCAACAGGAGAAAGAGACTTTGTTATATGGTAATCAACTAGTTGTTTCAGCAATTGTTCGATGAATTGAGCGTCATGCTTATTTATTGAAATAATTAAAGAGACTTTTTGTGCAAACGTGACAAAGTCGGGAGATTCTAAATCTGTTATTAACCAATCTAATAATTCTTTAATAAAGGCTAAAGGTCTAGGTTTTAAAAAATCGACATAAATTGGGATCAATTGAAGATGTCGGGATTCTAAAGCTGCGGTAAGCTTTTTCGCAGCATATGTGGCCATATCTGCATTCTTGGAAATTGCTTCGCCAATTCCCTGAACCAGCTCACTTTCAAGGTCGATAGATTCGGATTTTAGAAGAGTCTGGATAGCTTCTGTGAATGCTTCTTGACTCTCATATTGGATACTGGGTTCTCCTTTTTCATTCTTCTTTGAGGTTGAATTTAATACGTCTTCTTCAATTACGACTGTGGACTGTTGCTCCGAAGATGGAAATTCGTCCGATAATTCTTGCATAAGCCCCTCAATCATTTCTTGTGTTAGGGTTAAGGACGTATCATCAAAATCATAATTTTTTGGTTCAGTATCTAATAATTCAACTGAAGGAGCAGGAGCTTCACTTTCAACCTCTGGTTTAATTCCCTCCTCTGTGCTTACACTTGTTTCTGTGACCTCAATTTCTTCTGTATCAGAGACTTGCTCAACTTTGTAAGAAAGCTGAGTGACTAAATCTTCAAGAGTTCGTTCGACTTCAACTTCTTCTGATTCAACTAAAACATCCTTGATAGAGATGCCCATGCTTTTTAAAATTGGTGATAATCCTTTTCTATCTTTTATTTTGGAAATATCTTCCATTATAACGTTAAAACCTTTAGAACGGAGGGATGTAACCTCACTAGCTTCATCAGGGCCAACTACAAAATTATCTACTATTCCAGAGCATAATTCGGCAATTCCAAGTAATGTGGGCTTGACTCCCAATAATTGAAGGACAAATTGTTCACGAAACGTGAAATGTCTGGGAGAGATCAATGTGGCTGGAGCTTTAGATTCCTTAACAGCCTTTGTGAATTCTTTGTGTAACAGAAGAAGAGCTAGTGAACATGGGTCTTCTGCTAACCAAAGGATTGCATCCGCTTCAGTAATTACCTTTTTAGTTTCTTCAGTTAAGATATCTCGTTCAAGATCTAAACCTAGAAGTTGAATGGCCTTTTTCACTTTCTTTTTATCTTTACCTTCTTGAGTCTCGACTAAGAGATTCTGAAGTTCCTCAAGATCTGCTTTTTGCGTTGCTTTCCGATCAACGAAGCCAGTTATTTGAAAGTATCGCAAAGGAACTTGAGAAGTGGGTGTCTTGATTGCGATAACTTCTTCAGGAAATTTTAAGGGATATACTTCAAGACTTTTTCCAGCATATTCATTCAACGCTTTGAAAAATTCGTAAAAACTTTGGTTGGCTTTTTTTCTCTCACTTACCCATTGAACCAAGAACATTTCTGTATCGCTTAATGGTAATCGGGTTTGAGCAATTGGTTGAGAAAAAACTTTAGCTAAAGAACTTTTTGTTAAATCATCAGGCACTATAGCACAAGCTAGCTTAACAATTTCGTGATGATACCAAACCTCTTCCGTGTTTTTACCTTCTATATCCGACAATGCAAAATCAGCGGTTGTATTTAGAACTAATGTGAATCCAATACCAGCTTGGAGGAATTCTAATATCAATGGGGGAAGTTCAACTCCTGCTGATATTACAACTAACCGCTTTTCTATTTCCATTCCTAAGCCTCATGGCCATTTCAAAACTAGCGCATATCGGATATTACATAAATATCCAGCATAATGAGTATAAAAGTCGGGTTTGTTTCTCTTTTTTATTGTCTCTCCATTTCTTTAATAAGAATGTCTTTTAGTACTTTTTCTCTTATAAAGCAATTCAAAAAAACAGTCAAAAAGTTAAAATCTCCTTAGTAGCTGAAATAAACCAAAATATTTATTCTTTCCTCGAGAATGAGGCTTTTATTCTGCCAAAAAAGTATCTCTGATGTCATATTGTTACTTAAATGTCTCTTATCAGTAACTCTTGTAAAAGAATATCTTATGGAAATTAAAATTTTTTGTTTCTATCATTTATTTCATATGAAAAATTAATCAAGAACTCTTTATGAAAGTTTGAAACGAAGAAGCCAATGCAAGTCTTTAGCACTAATATAAATGAATACCAGAGATTAAGTATTTAATTTAAAAAAGATATTCTTAGAAACCATAAGGTGAAAAGTGAATGACTATGAATTTCGACTTACCAGAAGAATCCAGGATGATGCGTGATGCAGTACGAGAGTTTGCTGAAAAAGAGATTCAACCAATTGCTGCAGAGCTTGATGAAAAAGAAGAATATTCACCAGAGATAACAAAAAGAATGGGAGATCTTGGATTAATGGGAATTACTATACCCGAAGAATATGGCGGATGCGGGCTTACTTACCTTTCCTATATAGTTGCAGTTGAGGAGCTTGCTAGGGTGGATGGTTCTCAAGCAGCAACAGTGGCAGCTCATAACTCCTTAGGTATAGGACCGATCTACTATTTTGGTTCAGAAGACCAAAAGGAACACTATTTACCAAAGCTAACAACTGGAGAGAAACTATGGGGATTTGGTTTGACTGAACCCGAAGCAGGGAGTGATGCGGGGGGTACAAAAACAAA
>JBHLPQ010000134.1:0-10484 GCA_048939265.1 Promethearchaeota archaeon | reverse complement strand
TGATTGATTCATGATCAGGAATTTTTGTTAGGATATCAGACTGAACGTCTGAAAATCGTTGAGGGTATGAAAGAGAAATTTGAGCGTCCCAGTTTTCCGATTCAAACATTAAAGAACCCCCCTCAAAAACACTTACAACAATCGTTAACACTCCTCCAACAAGAGCTATTGCCATGAGTAGTGAGACAATTGTTGTTAATGTACGTTTAGGATTAATGAAAACATTACGGATTGAATATTTCGCGGGAACAGACAATCGAAACCGAAATATTTTGTGGAAAATATCTTCTAAAACAAAGGTTGTGATTTTCTTTTCGAGAATGACTGGTTGAATAGCTGCCCGGGGAGAAATTCTTAAGATTCTACGAGCAGATATAAAACATGCCAAGATTGAAATTATTACTGTGATACTCAGTAATAGGAAGAACTCGTCTATTGGTAAAACTATTACAAGATAAGGGAGCGAGAGCCACGATTTTAGTGCGAGATCTGCGAAAATTATTCCAAGACACCCCCCAATGAAATTTCCAAGAATAGAACCTATTGATCCTAAGAAAATACCATAGAATAGATTCCTTGTCAGGAGATACCTGTTCGAATACCCTAACGATTTCATAACTCCAATTTGGGGTTTTTGTTCATCAATAAATCGATTTACAACAGTGTAGGTTAGAAAAATAGAAATGATCAGAAAGAAGAAAGCAACCCCAAATCCGACCCAAATCATGATAAAAGCCATATCTTCGATTAAAGCGGGATATTTTCTCACATCAATGGTATATCGATTTAGAGGAGATTTATCTGTATGTAGATAATGAATAAAAGCTTCAACTTCACTTCTATCAGTTAAGGAAACACAAATCTGGTTATAAAATTCTTCCCCCTGAAACAATACTTCTTGCAGATAATCTGTTCTTAAGAAGATGCTCATTGTCAAATATTGAGCAAATGTTGCAGAAAATTCAAACTGCTGCTGAGATCCTCCTTCACCAGCTTTCATTGGGTACTCCGGACTAAAAGCTCCCCCTACTATTGTGAGATTCAAGTCCTTTGATCCAGTTCCAAAATCGATAGTTAATAATATCTCATCAGTTTTCTCTAAATTATGAAATTCAAAGTATGATTGTTCAATGTATACTGCATTACGTTCAGAATGATCTGTAAAATAACTTCCATCTTTTGTAATAATATTGTTAATTAAATCTGAATTGTTTGCAGGTAAAGAGACAACTTCGACTGGTATTTTCTCATTTTGAACCATTAAATGACCTTTAAAGTATAACCGTGGTTGGATAGCTTTAATTGAATAGGATTGTTCCCATTGAGATACAACTGAGCTATTAAACAGAGTCGAAGACATCGGAATTGTGTCTACCCATACATCCCCAACATTTCCTTCAAGGAAATATTTTTGCCAGCTACTATCCATAACCACACCTATTTCGATGTAGAGGATACTGGCTGCTTGGCTGACCGATATCAGAATTAAGATAGGTAGGGAGCGAGCTTTGTTCTTCCTAAGATCCCGAAAAACTTTTCGTAAGAGTAACACTAGATTCCCTCCTTACCCATCAGAGGTTCCAAAAATCTTCCCATCTTTTAAATATATCACATAATCAGCGAGTTTCGAGATCGCAATGTTATGAGTGACTATTAAAAAAGTAGTACCTTTTTCTTTACAAATTTTTAACATTTCTGTAAGTACTCGTTCTCCTGTTTCCGTATCAAGATTCCCAGTCGGTTCATCAGCTAGAACAATTTTCGGTTCCTTGACAAGGGCGCGCGCTATCGCCACTCGCTGTTGTTCTCCTCCTGATAATTGTGATGGAAATTTAGTGGCTTTATCTTCCATTTCAACGGTTTTTAACATCTTGATAGATTGTTCATAAGCCATCCGCCTTGAAAACTTTAATCTCGCAGCTAATTCCACATTCTCAACAGCTGTGAGCGTTGGGATGAGATTATAAAACTGAAATATGAAACCTACGTCCTCCTTTCGAAAATCAGTAAGTTCTTTTTCCTTTAATCTGGTAATCTCTCTAGTATTGACTTTAATTGATCCACTAGTATGAGTATCAATTCCCCCAATTAAATTCAGTAGTGTAGTTTTTCCAGAACCCGAAGGCCCAAGAATAACGACAAACTCCCCTTTTTTAATCTGTAAATCCACATCACTTAAAGCTTGGACTATAATTTCACCACTTTGATAATCCTTAGAAAGTGAATCAATTTCTACGATTAGTTCGCTCATTTTTCTCACTGTTTAAGATTTACAATAAGGACATTTAAGGGTTGTCTGTAAAAAGAATTTTAAAGAAATTAAAGAATCAGTTAAAAAAAAGTTAACTGATGTGAACAACTTAATGTAAAATAAATTTTACCCTAGCCAATACTTATTAAAAAATTTGATTTAAGGTAATTATCGTTGAAGAATTAGTATGTAAAGTCTTAAATAAAAGTGTACAAGAATGGAATCCGATACATCTCTTGAAACAATACTGAAAGCAATCTCCAACAAGAAACGATTAGAAATTTTTAATTATATCATAGATGAGAAATTTTTAATTAAAACTGAATTAATTACTCGTTTCGGTCTCCAAAGAGCAGGGCTTGATTTCCATCTAACGGCTTTGGAAGAGGCAGGATTAATTGGGTTATTTGAAATAAAAATTAAAGGCCGGAAATACGTTTTCGTATATCCAAAAGCGACTTGGAGGGTTGATCTCGACCATCTCGAGACTTCTTCACTACATGAATTTCTTCCTGCTGAACTACTAGAAGATGATTTTTCTAAACTCACTGAACAATTTTGGGTTGACTCTAGTGTAATAAAGAACCCTCAAACTATAAAAAAAATCTTAGAAAAACTCGTGTCGAAAATAGGAACTGATACCTCAGAGTATCAATGTCAACGTTGCAAAAATGAACCTGGAATAATGAAATGCTCCAAATGTTCCAAACTATATTGCACTGAATGTGCTGAGATTATTAGGAAAGCTGATGGCACAAAGATTACCCTTTGTTATGACTGCATCGCAAACCAATTTTCGTAAAACGGATGTGAAATATTTATTCTAAATGAGTACCGTCTGGAAGCATTCTGTCAGAATGGTACTTTCCCTCTTCTTCCATGTGGAATCTAACACAACTAAACCAGTCTCCTTTGCAATATAGCTCGACCCAGGATTTCGGGATTTTTCTTTGTTCATAGAGAAACTTCATTGGACAAACTCTGTACCACTTACATTCTTTTAAGATAATACTAAGCTTATAGTAATAATCTTTCACTTCCTCCTTAAGAGATCGATGATGCAATAAAGTAGCAGGATGAGGAAGTGGAAGTATTTTTTTATTGGGAGTTAAATAGAGATTTCCGAAGAGTGAATGGTATTCATCTTTTGAAGGAACTGTCTGATTATATTTAGTAAAAACATATTCAATAGCTTGAAAACCTAAAGGGACTAAAATTGGTGGATTAATTATCTCAATCTCTCTATCTAGATATTGACTGCAAGATTTAATTTCGTTTTTTTTTGGTTTCCGATATTTTGGAAGTATACACTTAATTAGATTTGTCATATAGATATCTATTCGCTTTATATTAGCTTCTTTCAGTAATTCATTTAATATTTGACCTGAAGGCCCGATAAACATCTTTCCTTCGATGTCTTCTTGAATACCAGGAGCCTGGGCTATAAGCATAATCTTAGTATCAAGATTTCCTTCTCCACAAATGGATTTTTTTCGGGTTTTTGAAAGATTACAATTAAAACAGCTTTTAATTTGTGAATTGAGCGAGGATATTTCTTTTTTCTTTAGCATTAACTATCATCTATCAACTTCAACAATTCTAATAGCAAGTTGAAATACATTTTTTTATAACATGGAAATCAAGACGTTCAAGAGGTTCATAAAAAAAGAGAAAATGTGTATCAATCAAATGAAAATTCTTCTAAGCTCTGATTTTGAGGGGAATTTCACACGATTATTTCAGGTTGCTGAGAAGGTTGATCTTTGCATCTGCTGTGGGGATGTTTTTAATTATCATCAATATCCTAAACAGAATCAATTCGAATTTCCTTTGCCTTTTTTTAGCATAAAAGGAAACAAGGAAATATGGGGGAAAGAAAAACTTCATTATAAACTAGAGAATATCTCTAATTTCTTTTGGCTAAATAACCACCTTGATAGGCTTAAGGAATTAACTGGATTGAATTTTTTCGGAATTGATTATCTATGTGAACCAAATTCCATTCCGAATGACATTGATGTCTTAATTTCTCATGAACCAGCATTTGGCTTAGCAGACCAGTGTAGTGATCCATTCCATACGAAGATGGTTCCTCACTGCGGAAATAAAAAGGTAAGAACAATTGTTGACAAGTATCAACCGAAAATAATTGTCGCTGGTCATGTCCATCATTTTCAAAGAGAACAAACAGAAAATACATTGGCTTTAACTCTACCAGCAGCTTTGAATGGCCCAATCGTCATGATAACGGAAAATGGAGTGATAATTGAATAGAGTCATCGGAGTAGGAATTGTATGAATAGCAAAAGATTAATTAGAAAACTCAAAGAAGATGATTTTGATGCTTTCCTGGGCATTTGGGCTGGAGCTTATCCAGGTCAAGTTCCAAGAAATTTTACGGAAGAGATGCGGAGACAGAAAAAAGATCAATGGATTAAAGAAAACAATGAAAATCCTATAGTGAATTTTTATGGTTGTTTTCAAGATGACAAGTTAGTTGGTGGGATGATTCTTTACGATTTCAAGATGAATTTATATTCAAAGCATATCGTGGAGTGTGGGGGGATAGGAGAGGTGTGTGTTGATCTTTTGTATAAGAAAGAACATATAGCTAAAGAATTGATGGAATTTGCTCATATTCATTTTTATGATCGAGGTTATTGCATGACATGTCTTTATCCATTCCGACCAGACTTCTACACAAAGATGGGGTATGGAATAGGAAATAAGATGAACCAATACCAATTCGAACCAAAAGCTTTACCAAACCTAAAAAAAGGAAATATTTCAGTTTTAACGCTAGATGATGTTCAATCCCTTTCAGATTGCTTTAATAGATATGCAAAATGCACTCATGGGATGATTTTACGATCAGATGATAGCTCTTTCTTTAAACAAATGCTTAGCACTATGAAAGTTATTGGGTATTGGAAAGATGAGAAAATCCTTGGCTATTTAACCTTTCGGATGAAACAAGTAGAAGGGGGTAGCTGGCTCCAGCACAACATCCATATCATGGAGTTTATATACGAATCCCATGAAGTTTTACTCAGTCTTCTGACCTTTCTTGCCACTCAGCAAGATCAAGTTCATAGGATTATTTATAACACTCACGATCACCATTTCCATCATCTTCTCAAAGAACCCCGCAGTCATGGTAATGAGAGAATATTCCACATTTTCCAGGAAAGCAACACTCAAGGCGTAGGAATTATGTACAGAGTGATCAATGTAGACAGATTCTTTAGTTTGCTATCTTCTCATAAATTTGGAGATAAAAATATTAAACTAAAAGTAAATATTCATGACACATTCCTAGCTGAGAATAGTGGGGCGTATATAGTTCACTTTCAAAACGGGAATCCCCAAATAGTGTCTTCTAAAGACGATTATGATGTAGAAATAGCTCTGGATATTGCCAGATTTTCAAGTTTAGTAATGGGGGCTATTAATTTGAAAAAACTTCACCAATATGGACTTATTGAAATTTCAGAGAAAAGCTTACTTCGATCGTTAGATAGACTCTTCAAAACTGATGAACCCCCTTTTACCATTGAACCATTCTAATGAACTAGAGGTTAGATTTATAAAGAAAGATTGACCCTTTTTATGAACGTGATTATTGCTTATAAGTGAAGAGATGTTAGGGATAAAAAATGCCAAAAAAGAAAGCAGCTCAAAAGAAAGCACCAGTTAAAGCAGATGAGAAAACTGGCTTTGCAGGCGCTCGCGTTGAAAAGCTTATTAGAGATGCGGGAGCGTTTCGGGTTTCTGCTGATGCAATCGCCAGCTTGAATGATATTATCGCTAAAAGAGGTACGGAAATCGCTAAGTATGCAGTAGAGATTGCTGGTCATTCAGGTCGTAAGACCATCAAGGGCGAAGATATTCGACTTGCTGAAACAAAAGTCGGGTAACTCAGAGGATTTCGTACTGGCTTTTATCTGCGAATCTAACTGTTGTCTGTATTGGGATTACTTCATAAAAATTGATCAATCGGTATATTCAGAGAGAACTCTATCTCACAGAATCTCCAGTTAAATACTCTTAAAAAGGGATGAAACGATTCTATTTTCAGCTTTTCTCAGATGTTCTATTAAGGTGGATTTGGATATACCTATTTTTTTTGACAGAGCTTCAGTACTAATTTTTCTTGGTATTTCATAATAGCCAGTCTGTTTGGCCAGCGTAACTATTTCTTGCTGTCGTTCAGTTAAGGTTGATAAAAGATCCACATCGGAGAAGGGATAGTTCTGAACAGACGTAATTTTAATAGGCCCTAATGTCTCAATGATTTGTAGTAATTCCTTTATCGGTTCTGTATCTCCAATAAAAGAAAAACAAAATTTATCCTCTGAAATAGATGCAGGTAGATCAAAAATGATATTTTTAAGATCAAACCACTTACCAAATTCAAGGGTGTCATCTCGGTATTCTGTTTTAATAATGCAAACATAATAATTATTGCTTTTTGCTAATACATCAAGTATAGTTAAATTTACACCTTGAGGGATTCTTAGATCATCAATGGTAAAATTAGGTTTCATTTGAATTTCACTGGCTACAATTTTTACCCCCTTCCCTAGATCATATTTGAGAATAGCCTTTGCTTCCACGCGCTCACAAGTCTCAAAAAATTCTTTAGGAAAGAACCTAGATATAAGTTTAGGGTGAAATTCTACTGTAACTTTCCGCATAAGGTTTCCTCATATAGGTAGTTTATAAACTCCCCTACATATCCAGCATAAGATTTTTTGATATGGAGCTTAAAATTGTAATCAGTCCTCTGATGATTAACATATGAGAATGAAAAAGAAAATATGAGACTTTAAAATGTCGAAAGAAGTTATGGTTATTGTAGAGAATTTATATCGTGAATTTACGCTAGGAGACCATATTGTTCACGCATTACGCGGCATCTCAATGGAAGTTTATGAAGGTGAATTTGTAGTAGTGCTTGGACCATCTGGATCTGGAAAAACCACACTGCTTAACCAAATCGGAGGGATTGATTCTCCAACTAAAGGAAGCATAAAGATTAAGGGAGAAGAAATAACCCAATGGGGAGCTGGAGAGCTAGGTAAGTATCGGAGAAATAGTGTTGGCTGGATTTTTCAATTCTTCAATCTCATTCCTTCACTTCGAGCATGGGAGAACGTTGCTTTAGCACTAGAATTTAAGGGGGATCGAAAAAATGTAAAAACAAGAGCAATTGAGATGTTAATATCTGTAGGGCTCGGGGATAAAACTGAACGTTTTCCAAGTCAGTTGTCAGGAGGAGAACAACAGCGAGTGGCGATAGCCCGCGCGTTAGTCAAGAATCCTGAAATTATTGTCGCTGATGAGCCCACTGGGAATCTTGATTATGTGACTGGACAAAAGATTGCAGATCTGATGAAGAACCTTAATGAAGAGTTTGGGGGGACATATATTGTTGTTTCTCACGATATTGGTATTACAAAAAAAGCAAAACGGGTATTTCACCTTCAGGACGGACAAATCGAATCCATCGAAGATCTTTCGTCAATAAATTAGTATATAGGTGCGAATCGGTTGAGAATTCTTACAAAAAAGATTTTTCGGGAGATTAGATTTAATAAATTCCGCTCTAGTATGATCATCTTAACAGTTTTCCTTGCTTTTACGTTAGGATTAAGTTTAATGAACCTAAAGGACTCTGCTATAGCATCAGTAGCTGAAACTAATCGTAAGTTGAATAATGCTGACTTAAGAATACGTTTAACAGAATATATGCCTGAAGGGGAAATAACCACACTTCTTAATGAGTCTCAAAAAGAGGCAGCAGGGATAACTGATTTAGAAGGCCGGATCTTTCAATATGCAACAGTAATCCACAAAGAAAAAATCCATAAAGCTTACCTAATAGGCATAGATTTTGAAAAAACAAGGATTAATCAATTACAGCTCCAGGCTGGGAGTGAGGAGCTGTCTTCCAATCAAGTCTTGATCGAACAGCATTTTGGGAATATTCTCTTGGTGGGAGCACAAGCTGAACTGAATGATGAAATTTCGATTTTTTTTGAAAATTCAGTGGCAAATGTATCAATAGCGGGTTTTGTCGCCGATAGTGAATATATTTTTGTAGTTGATGAACAAACCAACGTTATCACATTGGGAGAATTATGTATCATCTATATGCCTCTTAAAGTATTGCATGAAAAGTTTAATGTAACAGGTATTAATGAAATTCTAGTTAAAACTGAAGAAAGGTCAAACCAGGCAAACCAGAAAGCGGATCAAGCTCTATCTGCTGCTTTAGGTGAAGAAAGAATTCAAAATGTGATTTATTGGGATGAATCAATGGAGCGGGGCTGGTTAGAGCTACGAACGGATGCGATGGAAAAAATTGGTTTTGTTTTTGGGTTATTTGCTTTAATCGGGGGTTCTATCGCCATTTATAATTCTTTAAGTAAGCTTATAATGGCACAACGGAGCCATATTGGGTTATTTGGAGCATTAGGTGCAAAAAACTATGCAATCATTAATCACTACACCGGATTTGGCTTAATGCTAGGAGTTTTTGGAATAATAATTGGGTGGGTTGGGGCTGTAATAACAACCTATATGTTAATACAGGTGGGTATTAGTGTATTTGGGTTAATCATTGTTGTCGTCTCTTCAAATCCGATAAATTGGATTGGAATCACTCTTCTAGCATTAATATTGATTTTATAATCTTCAACACTAGCTACTTTACCCATACTACAATTAACTCCCCATGAAGCGTTACGAGCTCCTTATTCTACGAGTGAGCTTGGGAAAGAACCATTGTTGGAACAAATATTGCGTAAATTTGGAATTTTTAAGAGACTTGTCTCTAAAATACCACTTAGATCTGTTTTTATGAATAAAAGACGGTCATTATCGACTGCAATGGTTGTAGCTGCTTCAATGGTAATTTTAGTTGTTTCCTCAAGCTTATTCTATGATTATGTGTATGCATTGAATCAGAATTATGACCATTATGAGAAATACGATGTGAAAGTACTCTTAGCAAGGCCCCTTGCTGAAGCAAACATAAAAAATTGGATTCAGCAAAATATTCCAGATATAGCTGAAGTAGAAGGGTTCATACATACGTCTGTTTGGATTGAAAATCAACGGGTTCCTTTGCAAGCTTTTCATCAAAATTCGTCTTTAAGAGAATATAATGTAATTAAGGGAGAAAACAAACTCAATGAAAGTAAAATCCTAATGGGTAGTAACCTAGCAAAAGATTTAGAGAAAAAGCTAGGGGATAAGATCTCTTTTAGTTTTGATTTACAAACTAATGTAAGTGTGGAAATTGCAGGCATCACTGGTGAGATAGCAGAAAATACTATTTTCTGGACTATAGAAGGAATTCAACAGTCTATAGTAGATATTCAACAAATTGGGATTCCAGAGAATATCACAGCCTTTGTTTTTAATTTTGATGAAACTACATCAACTTCTGCTAAAACAGAGATTAAGTTACTCATCCAAGAAAATTTTCGTCCTTTTGCCTATCTTGATAGCTCTGAGGTTAAACAAACAGTTATGGAATTATTAAGTATGTTTATGCAAATTTTAGTGTTGGTTGCTCTTCTAGGACTAGCTACTCTAGTTTTATTCACTTTTTCCAGTATGTCTCTTGCTATGATGGAGCGAGAAATGGAATTCATGGCCTTGAGAGCAATGGGAGCAAAACGAATAACAATACTGAAGATCATTTTTACAGAGAACTTAATTTATGGTGTTTTTGGATTTCTCATTGGAGTTCCCCTTAGTATTGCACTTTTAAAGCCGACTTATGACTTTGTTATGCCTGATTTATATCTTCCAGCAGTAGTTCCAATAGAACTATGGTCATTTGTATTTATTATAATTGGGCTTTGTGTATTGTGTTCTACTACCCTTATTGCTTGGAGAATTTGGCGTAGTTCCCTTCCTGACATGCTCTATAGTCGTATGGTATATTAACATCGTTTTTCGAAAGAACAGTGATCTCTTTCTAAAAAACGATCAAATGAATCAAATAGATGAGATTTTAGGAGAACGCTCTTATCAGTATTAATGAACAATGCTATAAAGGAGAATCTTTTCTTTTTCTAGTCTTACTTACCCCTGTAGCAATTAAGACCAATGTGGTAATTAATTCAAAACTTGGAGTGGTTACTGCCATCGAAGAAGAGTTAGTTGTTGTTTCTGTGGTCATCGTTGTTGTCATTTCTCGCACTGTAATTGTATTATA
>JBHLPQ010000289.1:0-3559 GCA_048939265.1 Promethearchaeota archaeon | reverse complement strand
TAAGAACACCCAGTATTGATTGGCGTATCCCCTTAGTAAAACCAAGCGATGTTTAGTCAACAGTGGCTCGGATTCGCATTATTCCTACACCAATATTTTGTTGCTTTTGAATTTTAAAATGGCCGATTTCCTGAGTATTTGCCACATGAGGTCCAGTACAAATTTCTTTGGAAAATAACCCGACAGAATAAACAGAAACCTTCCCTTCATATCGTTCTTCAAAGAATCCTAGAGCTCCTTCTTCTTTTGCTTCTTGAGGAGTCATTATCTTCTTGTTTACAGGTAGGGCTTCTTTGATCTTCTGATTTACAATGTCTTCAACTTTCTTAATTTCGTCAGCAGTCAAGTTCTGAGGATGACTAAAGTCGAATCGGGTTCGTTCAGGAGTAATATTACTCCCTTTCTGTTCTACATGATCACCAAGAACTTCTCGAAGAGCTTGTTGGAGAAGGTGTGTTGCAGTATGTAGTCGTGTTGTTTTTTCTGTGTGATCAGCAAGCCCACTCTGGAATGTTCCTGCAGTTGCTTTTCGAGAGAGTTCCCGATGGCGTTCAAATTCTTCCCTAAAGACCTTTAAATCAATGGATATACCTTTCTCAGCAGCTAGTTCCGATGTAATTTCAAGTGGGAAGCCAAAAGAGGTGAACAATAAGAAAGCATCTTCTCCTGTTATTGTTTCTTTTTCTTTGAAAATTTGATTGAATTTTCGTAAACCTCGACGGAGTGCCTTAGAAAATTTTTGTTCTTCCTGAGTAAGATTACGGATTATAAAGTCTGTATTCCGCTCTAGTTCTGGATATGACTCCTTACTCATATCAATAACGAGATGTGCTAATTCTGGGAGAAATTGTTGATTTATATTTAATAAATTACCTTGACGAATAGATCGCCGTATTAAGCGTCTTAGAACATAACCCTGTCCTAAATTAGAGGGTGGTAATTGCTTGTCATCTCCTAGAATAAACGTTGCAGCTCTAATATGATCAACAATAATACGAATAGCCTTTTGGTGGTCTTTGGTTAGTGGTTCTTTTATTCGGGCGAGCTTCGTTACTCTATCTACTAATGGGGTATATGAATCTATCTCAAAAACACTTTTCATTCCATTTAGAACCGCGACTGTACGTTCAATCCCCATTCCAGTATCAACATTGTGTTGTTTGAGTTTCTCATAAGTTCCATCGGTTTTCTTATTGTAGGTTATGAAGACGTCGTTCCAGATCTCAAAGAATTTACCACAATGACAACCAGGCCTACACTCCTCAGAACAAGGTTCCTTACCTGTATCATAAAACATTTCTGTATCAGGACCACAGGGCCCCGTATCTCCTGCTGGACCCCACCAATTTTCCTCTCGAGAAAGATAGTAAATTCTTTCGTCAGGAATACCTACTTCTCGCCAAATATCTGCGGATTCTTCATCACGGGGAACTTCTTCATCCCCAGCGAACACAGTCACAGATAATTTATTAGGATTTAATCCTAACCATTGTTGATCGGTTAGAAATTCCCAACTCATTGCAATAGCTTCTTTTTTGAAGTAATCTCCGAGGGACCAGTTCCCTAACATCTCAAAGAACGTGAGATGACTAGGATCCCCCACATCATCGATATCCCCAGTTCGTATACATTTTTGACAATTTGCTAATCGTTTTCCAGCAGGATGTGGTTGTCCCATTAAGTATACTTGTAATGGATGCATCCCTGCTGTGGTAAAAAGGACTGTAGGGTCTTCATCAGGTATAACAGAGGCTGAGGGGATGATGGTATGATCCCTCTCTTTGAAGAATTGAAGAAAAATCCTTCTTAATCCATTGGAGTCCACTGGGAGTTCACATCACTGTTTTAGATTCATCAGAACCCTTTTATCTAGGTTTAATAAATTCTCGTATCTGAAATATTATTTCAGTGAAATATCGTAATTATTCAATTAGAAAAATGTACAATAGGGTCAAAAAACAGAAATTAGTAAGGGGAATTAGTATGCACAATTTTAGACTTTGTTGATGTATTAAATAAAATTATTTAGTAGTTTGTTATTGAAACAGTAAACTTGCTTAATCTGATGCTATTCTCATTGTAGCAACTTCTAGTCTGTATCTTGTATATTCTAAAAAAGTGTAACTACCCATTTAGCAGTATTGCTGTCATAAGTTCGCCAATAAATTTCTTCAAATATCGTTATAGCTGATTCCTCCATATCCCAGATTATTTTGAGGAATAAAGATGTAGAATAAGATTTAATAATTGTTAATTAAAACTAATAATTATTAATTAAAAATCTTAATCTAAACGATTCAATATTTCTGAAAAAATCAGGCTGATACAGGGACTTAAATCATGGTTTTCTATGTTAACCTAGTTAATCTTGGAATTTTTTTAGTTTTAATAGCATTAATTTGTGAATATATTGATTCAGCCCTAGGGGGTGGTTATGGAACTATTCTTGTCCCATTACTTCTTATTTTCGGGTTTGAAAATGAAGTAATCGTCCCTACAGTATTATTTACTGAAATATGGACTGGGTTTTTTTCAGCACTACTTCATCAGTTTGTAGGTAACGCAAATTTTGAGGCCAAATTAGACTTAAAAAACGGTAATTTTAATAATATTTTCTTTTTCTCACCCGATACTAAAATTTCATTGATTTTAGCTGGATGTGGAGTGATAGGAGGTGGAATAGCAGCTATAGTCGCGTTAAATGTTTCTAATTTAATCGTTAAGACATATATTGGAATTCTAGTAATTGTTATGGGAATACTTGTTTTTTTAAGATTAAGGTGGAATTTTTCCTGGAATCGAATCTGGGGAATTGGTCTTCTTGCCGCATTTAACAAAGGCCTTAGTGGTGGTGGGTATGGACCATTGGTTTCTTCAGGACAGATTATCGTAAATCGTAACCCTAAAGAAGCAGTTGCCTCAACATCTCTTTCAGAGGCAGTGGTCTGCATTTCGGCGCTAATTTTCTATTTTCTGGCAGGAGGAGCTTCTTTAGATTTTGATATAACATTCTTCCTCTTGATAGGGGCTTTGGCCTCAGTTCCTTTTGCAGTACTCACAGTAAAAAAATTACCCATAGAAAAAATGAGTACAATTATGGGTTTCACTGCTATTGGATTAGGATTTTTAACCCTGTTAAAAACTTGGGTCTTATAGCTCCCTAGATTCAATTAAAAAGTTGTAACGATGAAATAAAAGCCAAAAATGAATCTTTCCGGTAATCACTCCACTAAATGTTAATGCTTTAATCTTTCTATACTCTTTCATCTCTACTGAAATTTCCTTTTAAATTATCAATAATAGAAAAGTAAAGCATTAGAAGAGGGAAGATGATGAAAATAATTAAGGGGATTATTTTTGGAAAAGAATGTATGTTTAGAAAATCGAATGTAGACCCTAATAAGCAATCAGTGTAAATAAGAAGTGGATATTTTTCTAGAAAGTCTGAAATTTCCTTTATAAGTGTTATATCAGGTATAATTACAAAAGTGAAAATCAGGAGGTCTTTAAGAAGATAATATTTACTATAGTGATGTCTAATGAGGATTCATTTGTTATT
>JBHLPQ010000133.1:0-10617 GCA_048939265.1 Promethearchaeota archaeon | reverse complement strand
ATTACGGGAACGCAGCTCAGCTGATTGCATCTAATCTACATGTCCAAGATTTATCTTACCTAGAGGGGAATATCACGGTATCGTTTGATCTATGCCATCTGGATGGCTCAGTCAGCGTCTTTTGTTATGCCTGGCAGACTCGGGCTCCTCGGGTCACCCTTGTCTCCACGAACGCCACTTTGACCAAGGAGCCGAGTGGAAGTAGCGACTATAACTCCACTGCTGAGGAGATCTATGCTGATGATTCCACCTTAATGCTGATCTTAATTCATGTTGATACGTTGAGGGTAGCGTCTTACTCCAGTGTTACAACGATCGCAGCATCATACGATACGTTAATCAACGTAGATGGAACAGGAACAGTTCAACCTGGAGGAACGATGGTTTTTGATGGTAACTACTTCATTGGAAGCTCTGACATCCTTTCCCTCTCATCAGAGACTTACAACAACATCTATATCTTTGATCAAGCTCAGGTCACCCTGACCAATGTCACGGTGACAGGGGACATTGAGGTGTATGGGACAGCTACTCTTCTGATGCAAAATAATGGTTCGATGAATCAGCTACGCCTGTATGAGTACGCCACCGCGACCTTACGAGCCATTAAGTCCATTGGTAATGAGATCAGAGGTAACGGTGATAGTCAGTTGTTCATTGAGAACTGTATACTTTATAATTGGATTTATCTCTATTTCTACAGTACTGCGGAACTCCAAGCTAGCCATTCTCGCTGGGACGGGTACAGCTATTTCTATGATAATAGCAATGGTACCTTCCTCAATGTTACGACGAATTACCTCCGATATTATGATTGGAGTACGGGTTCAGTTGACAACTGTACTGCATCATCTTGTGTAGTCGACTCTTATGCTACTATTTCTCTACTAAACTCCACATTGCACTCTGAATTAAATGTTCAGAGCCATAGTACTACCACTGTCACCGATACTCAATGTTACACTCTACATGTCCGCAATAGTGACGATTACGGGAACGCAGCTCAGCTGATTGCATCTAATCTACATGTCCAAGATTTATCTTACCTAGAGGGGAATATCACGGTATCGTTTGATCTATGCCATCTGGATGGCTCAGTCAGCGTCTTTTGTTATGCCTGGCAGACTCGGGCTCCTCGGGTCACCCTTGTCTCCACGAACGCCACTTTGACCAAGGAGCCGAGTGGAAGTAGCGACTATAACTCCACTGCTGAGGAGATCTATGCTGATGATTCCACCTTAATGCTGATCTTAATTCATGTTGATACGTTGAGGGTAGCGTCTTACTCCAGTGTTACAACGATCGCAGCATCATACGATACGTTAATCAACGTAGATGGAACAGGAACAGTTCAACCTGGAGGAACGATGGTTTTTGATGGTAACTACTTCATTGGAAGCTCTGACATCCTTTCCCTCTCATCAGAGACTTACAACAACATCTATATCTTTGATCAAGCTCAGGTCACCCTGACCAATGTCACGGTGACAGGGGACATTGAGGTGTATGGGACAGCTACTCTTCTGATGCAAAATAATGGTTCGATGAATCAGCTACGCCTGTATGAGTACGCCACCGCGACCTTACGAGCCATTAAGTCCATTGGTAATAATGTCAGAGGTAACGGTGATAGTCAGTTGTTCATTGAGAACTGTATGTTCTATAATTGGGTTTACCTCTATTTTTACGACAACACGGAAGTCCAGGCTCGCCATTCTCGCTGGGACGGGTACAGCTATTTCTATGATTATAGCAATGGCACCTTCCTCAATGTTACGACGAATTACCTCCGATATTATGATTGGAGTACGGGTTCGGTTGACAACTGTACTGCATCATCTTGTATAGTCGACTCTTATGCTACTATTTCTCTACTAAACTCCACATTGCACTCTGAATTATATATTCAGAGCCATAGTACTACCACTGTCACCGATACTCAATGTTACACTCTAGATGTCCGCAATACTGACTATTACGGGAACGCAGCTCAGCTGATTGCATCTAATCTACATGTCCAAGATTTATCTTACCTAGAGGGGAATATCACGGTATCGTTTGATCTATGCCATCTGGATGGCTCAGTCAGCGTCTTTTGTTATGCCTGGCAGACTCGGGCTCCTCGGGTCACCCTTGTCTCCACGAACGCCACTTTGACCAAGGAGCCGAGTGGAAGTAGCGACTATAACTCCACTGCTGAGGAGATCACTCTTTTTAACTCCGTCCTTACCATCATATTTATCAAAGTCACCGAATTACAAGCTTACGATTCCTCATTCGTCCATCTCCATAATTCCCAATTATATAGAGTAATACTCGACTCAAGCTCTGAGATATTTGGTCCAAGTGGAGAAATTCTAGATTTTAGGAATCCTTGGTCTTCTATCCCAGCTGATCAAACTGTTTCTGTTGATGATGTAGGTGTAACTATTTCTTGGTATCTTTATGATGAGACGGCCCCTGGAACATTTATTGTCTATCGAAATGGAAATAAAATTTTCTCTTTCGCGTGGACGAATGGAACAGAAATAACGATTCCAGTCGATACAAGCAAAGCAGGTGATTGGAATTATATCATTACATACACTGATTCTGCAGGGAATCAAGGCACACCAATTTCACTTTGGATCTATATTGAAGGAGAAATTACATCTCTTCCCAGTGAACCAGAAACAACTGATACAGAATTGAAGACCACAGGCGGCCGCGCAACACCAACAATATCACCAGGTTGGACTTTACCCATTCTTTTACTTACAGTGGTAACTTGGATCGCATATAGGAAACAAAATAATCGGAAATAATTCTCTTCTCCCTCCTTTTTTTTCTCTAACACTCATAACTTGTAGAACGATACATGAATCTCTTGATTCAGTTAATCTCTCTCCATAAAACCAAATAATACCATTCACAGCGGATGCCATATGAGTATTGATGAAATACTAAAAAAAGGTCTGAATAGTTCCCCTTTTATGTATATTTTTCTTTGATTATAGTGTAAAAATGTTTTATAATTCCTGTTAATGAAAGTACTGTTATCAGAATAGGATTTAATTAGAACTCCTCCAAAGGTTCAGAAGGAAAGGAAAGACGACTTGAGTGGACAATAGGCCTTTTTTCTTTCTTAAATTACCAGCTTCTGTATCTTTATAATGTCACAGTCAGTAGGATTCTCCTGTCATGTCAGATGAGGAAAAAGAATATATCTATGTGCAGGGTGCGCAGGTTCATAATCTTCGGAATCTGACTGTGTCGATTCCTCGTAATCAATTCGTGGTAATCACTGGTGTGAGCGGATCAGGGAAATCAAGTCTCGCATTTGATGTGATTTTTGCAGAAGGACAACGACGGTATGTGGAATCGTTAAGTGCTTATGCCCGCCAATTTCTCGGGAGAATGGAAAAACCAGATGTAGAATTAATTGAGGGGTTGTCACCAGCAGTTTCTATCGAACAGAAAACAACAAGCAAAAATCCTAGGTCTACAGTTGGAACACAAACAGAAATTTTTGATTATCTCCGCTTATTATTCGCCAATATTGGTATTCCTCATTGTATTTCCTGTGGGAAGGAATTACAGATCCAAACACCTCAATCTATTGTGAGAACATTACTTACATGGGAAGATGGAACACGAATAAAGATTCTAGCTCCAATCATTCGGGGAAAAAAGGGTACTCACCATACTCAATGGGAACGGTTGATGGAATTGGGATTTATTCGAGTAAGAGTAGATGGAACTGAATATGAACTGGCTGATCCTCCGAAACTTGACCGTTACAAAATTCATTCGATTGAAGCAGTAGTAGATCGCCTTATCATTAAATCCAATATACGAACCCGATTGGTTGAGGCAATAGAACAAGCACTCAGCCTTGGGGAAGGAGTCATGATAGTTGCAAAGATAAATAAGGAAACAGAGGAGGATTTTTTCTTTAGTGAGAACTATGCTTGCCCTGATTGTGAGCTCTCTTATGAAGAATTGAAACCAAGAAATTTTAGTTTCAACTCACCCTGGGGATCTTGTTCTGAATGTCAGGGATTAGGTACTACTTTACGTATTGATCCTGAATTGATCATTACAAATCCAAATCTTTCATTCCTTGAAGGGGGAGTTATGGACAAACCACTCACTCCAGGTACTTGGCGCTTTTCTTATTATACATCCCTTGCAAAATCTTGGGATGATTTCTCTGTTGATGTTTCTATAAAGGATTTAGCACCAGGTGTGGTAGAAAGATTGCTCTTTGGATCGAAAACTAGCATGAGTGTCGTTTTTGAATCCGAAAATAGCCGTTGGGAGTCAAAAAGACATCGTCACGAAGGTATTATTAACACAATTCGACGTAGATATAATGAAACAAAAAGTGACGCTGCCCGTTCTTATTATGAACGATTTATGAGAAGAGATGCATGTGCTAGCTGCAATGGTAAACGATTAAAGCCAGAATCCCTTGCTGTTACAATCCAAGATAAGAATATTATCGAAATTACTGAAATGACTGTAGATAGATGTCTAGATTGGATAAAGGATCTTCGTACTCATTTATCTGAAACTCATCTAAAGATAGCAACAAACATCCTTCGAGAAATTGAATCACGATTAGATTTTCTTGTGTCAGTCGGACTACCTTATTTAACAATAGATAGGACTTCTATGACTCTTTCAGGGGGAGAATCACAAAGAATCCGTTTAGCTACACAGATAGGATCGGCTTTGGTAGGAGTAACATACGTTCTAGATGAACCGTCAATAGGGCTACATGCTAGAGATCAACAAAAGTTATTAGAATCTTTAAAAAATCTTCGGTCGATAGGTAATACTGTACTGGCCGTCGAACACGATCATCAAACAATTTTGGCGGCTGATCATGTTATTGATTTGGGACCAGGACCAGGAATCCACGGGGGAACCTTAGTTAGTCAAGGAACACCTCAAGATATTATGAAGTGCCCTATTTCCACTACAGGTGCTTATCTTTCAGGAAGAAAGAAAATTAAAATCCCTGAAAGCCGTAAAGTGGGCAACGGAGAAAAGATAACAATTCTTGGCGCCTCAGAGAACAATTTAAAGAAAATCAACGTTGATTTTCCTTTGGGTCGGTTTATCTGCATCACAGGAGTCTCTGGATCAGGTAAATCTTCTTTGATGAATGATACTCTATATCCAGGTCTGAGGAAATATCTGCATGGATCCCGAGACAAAGTTGGGATACATGAGAAATTCGAAGGACTTGAATTTGTAGATAAAGTGATCAATATCGACCAAAGTCCTATTGGAAGAACTCCAAGATCCAATCCTGCAACATACACAGGTGTTTGGGACAACATTAGGGCATTATTTTCTCAAACAAAGGAAGCCAAAATTCGTGGATATAAACAAGGACGATTTAGCTTCAATGTTAAAGGAGGACGTTGCGAAACTTGTCGGGGAGGAGGTTCAATTAGAATTGAATTATCCTTCTTACCAGATGTATGGGTCGGATGTGACGATTGTAAAGGGAAAAGGTACAATACGGAAACTCTAGAAATTCGATACAAAGGAAAAAATATCTCCGATGTCCTTAACATGACTGTTGAGGAAGCACTAGAATTCTTCGCTAATATCCCAAAAATTAAACATAAATTACAAACAATTGTAGATGTGGGTCTAAGTTATATCCAGTTGGGCCAACCTGCAACTACTCTATCGGGAGGAGAAGCTCAACGTGTTAAATTATCGAAAGAACTTTCAAAGAGATCTACAGGAAAGACATTTTATATCTTGGATGAACCAACAACAGGTCTTTCAACTCATGATATCTCTTATCTCTTAACTGTTCTCCAGAGATTAGTAAAAGATGGTAATACAGTGGTTGTTATCGAACATAACTTAGATGTTATCAAGACAGCCGATTGGATTATCGAATTGGGTCCTGAAGGTGGGGACAATGGAGGAGAAGTTCTTGCCACTGGAACCCCAGAGGAAATTACTCAAATTGATTGTCCAACGGGTACTTACTTGCGAGAAATATTCCAGAATACTGATTCTATTATTCCTGCTCAGTCTACAATAAAAACAATGAATTAGATTGACCTGTTCAATTACCCACATTTTTAAAGAATACAATCAAGCACCTTTTTATGCTTCATTTATCGTTATTATCCTCAAAAGAGCAAGAAATGATTCATAATGCAGCTCTTGATGTCCTTCGATTAGTTGGATGTGAAATTCAGGATAAACGGTGGCTTAATGTCCTTGATGATGCGGGAGCTAAAGTTGATTTCAAGAATTCCCGAGCTTATATAATCGACGAAGAATTGATTAAATCATCACTTGATTCCTGTGGACGATTCATCAAAGTAATGGCAAGAAATCCAAGCAATGATTTTATTCTTGGTAAAGGTGCTCCGAAAGCCCATACTCCAGAAGGAATGACACATATTATTGATATAAAGACAAATGAAAGACGTAGATCACGATTATCTGATTTACAAGAATTAGCAAGGATTTGTGATGCTTCATCAAATGTGGAAGCAATGGTGAGTCCTATTATCCCCGAAGATGAGCATCCAGCATTTCAGTCAGTTTTAGCTATGAAAATCCTCTTGGAAAATTCATCAAAGCCTATAATTCCTGGAGGAACTGCGCTAAACAAGGTTTTACCATATCTCTTTCAAATCCAACAAGCAATAGCAGGAGAACGAAACATTCTAGATTATAGTCTTGGTTTTGGTATTTTCTCAACGAGTCCCCTTAAATTTTCTTCAGAGCAATTAGACATCCTATGGCAATGTGCAGAACTTGGTACTCCTTGTTCAATTGGATCCGCACCACAAGCTGGGTCAACTGCACCACCCTATTTAGCTGGGATGTTAACCCAATTCACTGCAGAGGTATTAATGGGATTAACACTCGGACAAATAAAAAGTCCTGGACTAAAACAATTTATCTATATCCGTACTTATCTTATCAATCCAAAGATGGGGAATGTCAACGCAAGCAATCCAGAGGTTGGATTAGTTCAAGCAGCTGCGACGCAGCTCTTTAAAGAAAAATACCATCTCCCTGTAAATGCAGGATGGGCTGTAAGTGATTCACATATAGTTGGACCTCAAGCAGCGTATGAAAAAGCTTACATTTGGTTGTTAGCAATGATGGCTGGGACAGACATGATTTCTGGAGTTGGAGGACTGAGTGGTGGTCTTACAGCATCTACTGCACAGGTTGTGATAGATGATGAAATATTAGGTTATTTGAAGCGGGGATTTTCAGGAATAGAGGTAGATAATTTGAATTTAGGTGTGAATATGATTCAGAATCTTGAACCTGATGGAACTTTTCTCTCACATCCAAAGACAGGTGAAATTATACGTAAGGAACAGTGGTTGCCAGAACTGTCTGTTCATGACACCTATGAAACATGGAAAGCAGCTGAATCCCGGGAATTTACCAAAGAAGCAGAGAGGTTAGCTGCAGAAATTATAGATAGTCATGAAAGTGAACCATTAGATATTGATTTACAAGAAACCTTGAATAATATTGTGAAAAACGCTCGAAAACGGTTAACATAGCTAAATTCTGTTCTAAAGTCACTCCGGTTCTATTGGACGAAATCTCGCAGTGAAATGTCGAAGTACACCAGGATCATATATGATTTTCATTCCTGTTATCTCTGTTCTGTGTTTATAGAGGTCTAAAACCGAATTAATGACGTAATTGAGATGTTCCTGTGAATACACTCGCCGAGGAATTGCCAGTCGAACTTGTTCCAGCTCAGGATAAATCCAACTCCCATCATCTTGTTTACGACCAAATGCAACAGAACCTAACTCTGCTGCACGAATACCATGATGTTCATATAACGCAACAGTAAGAGCCCACGCTGGGAATTGTGATTGTGGGATGTGAGGGAGAAAGCTTTTTGCATCTAAATTTATAGAATGCCCTCCAACTGGTTTTATAAAGGGAATCCCACCTTTTTCTAATCCTTTACCTAAATATTCAAGTTGTTGATGTCTATATTCAAGATAATCTTCCTGTAAAACTTCTGTTAAGCCTCTAGCTATTGCCTCTAAATCACGTCCAGCGAGTCCCCCGTATGTTGGAAATCCCTCAATTACTGTCATACGTTCCTTGATTCGACGATAAAGCTGTTCATCATTCAGAGCGATGAATCCACCGATGTTCACAAGGCCGTCTTTCTTTGCACTAACCATACACCCATCTGCAAAGGAAAACATCTTGAGAGCAATCTCTTTCGGAGAAAGCGCTTGATATTCTTTCTCACGAAGCTTGATAAAGTATGCATTCTCCGCAAAGCGGGCTGCATCCAGAAAGAAAGGTATTTTGTTCATCTTAGCGATTCTTGAAACTTCCATAATATTTCCAAGAGAGACTGGCTGCCCCCCTCCAGCATTATTTGTCACGGTCACAACAATTAGTGACACTTCACCTTCATTTTCAATATAACTTTCCAAAGCACTTGTATCAAGATTTCCCTTGAAATCATGAATCAACGAGGGCTTATAGGCTTCTTGTATGACAAAATCGTGAGCTTTTGCTCCTGACGTCTCGATATTTGCACGTGTTGTGTCAAAAAATTGATTAGAAATAGTAACTTTTGTATGATCAAGATTAAGTGCATAGCAAATCAAGTTTTCAGCGCTACGTCCTTGGTGTGTAGGAATAACATGTTTATAACCTGTTATATCTCGAATTACATTTTGAAGATTGAAGAAATTCTTACATTGGGCATAAGACTCGTCACCCAGCATCAAGCCAGCCCATTGGTAATCAGACATTGCTGAAGTTCCTGAATCAGTCAATAAGTCTATATATATGTTTTCAGCTGCAATGTTAAAGAAATTATATCCTGCTTCTTCTAACCATTTCCTACGTTCCTCCCTTGTAGTTCTTTTAATTGGTTCAACTACTTTTATCTTGTAAGGTGGAGGGTTCAATTTCTCATTATCATTTAACATTTTGATCTATCCTAAAAGAAAACTAATCTGGTATTTGATAAGAGTCGGTTAATTGATGGCACGAACTTCTTCCATCTTCTTTTCAAACTGATTCTGCCAAGCTGAATAATCATTTGGATTGTCAGGATATTCAGAAAATAGTTTCTCAAAATATTGAGCCCCTTTAACTATTTTTCTAAGCTGAAAAAGAATACCATAACGAGGAAAGGATCTTATAGCGATTTTAAGGATTTCAATGTATCCTAGCTTCTTACCTGCATGTAGATTGACAAACTGTTCTTGATTAAGTATCTTCCTTTTCAGAAGGAATTCAACTCCTGAAACCTTGATTTTTCGTAAAGCTTCTGTAAATAGTTGTACTTTAGTATGACTAAGACCAAAATGGTTCATGACATCCACATTATATTGCCATAGTTTTTTCTCTGACACATCTTTCATTTCAATAGCTTCTGAAGCTGCTTTCCCTGCATAGTAACCTGCTGTAAGTGCTGGCCCATGACCCTCTGCTGATAGAGGATTTACGTGGAAAGCAGCATCACCAGCGGTCAGGAATCCTGAGGCTACAGCGTTTGTCATCGGATAACGAGTAGGGATTGTGTATCCTCCTTTATCTTCCACTTCGTACGCCTCTGGAGGATAATAGTATTTGTGTAATACCTCCCAAAAGTGTTCCTTCATTCCCCTCATTCTGGGTTCAAGAAACCATCCAATACCAATATTAAGTCGCTTTTCACCTTTAGAGAAGACCCAAAAATAACCAGGTTCAGGTATTTCTTCCCGATAAATTAAGAAAATCTTGTTATGATAAGGGTGATCCTCATTCTTCAATCTAATGATTTCACGATAGGAAACAGCAACATCTCGTTTTTCCATTTCTTTTTCAAGAAGAGGAAATCCATCTTCAGGGAGGGTGCGCCGAATTTGAAAGTTTCTTCCAGAACAGTCAATCGTTACTTGAGCTTTAATTTCATACTCTTCTTGAGTTGTTTTATCCTGAACTACTGCTCCTATCACAGTATTACCATCAGTAATAGCTTTAATAGCTTTAGTATCTGGACGCACTTCAACTCTATATTCTTCAGCTGTTTTTAGAAGACGTTGTCCATAAGGATGGCGATTTAAAACATACCCATCTCCCTGTATTGGAAAATCAGCTTTAGTAGTCATAAAAATTAGATTTTCAACATTATCAGCAACTTCCTCACCATGAGGCTTTTCAAGGCCTAATTTCTCCTCTAGAAACGTTGCAGGAGCTAGATTTAATGCATCACCACATACTTTATTTCCAATCTCCTCTTTTGGCTTGGCATCGATTAAAATCACTTTTCTTCCCATTTTAGCGGCAGTCAGTGCAGAGATCACCCCTGCAGGTCCACCACCGACAACTAAAACCTCAGTTTCTACCATAATAATCGCTTCTTCCGTCTATATTGACAAAATGCTTTGTATTTAAAATCCATTAGCTTTGATTCAAAGAGGATTAGTCAAGGGTAAACCTATAATTCTAGATAGAAAATTATTTATTTTGTAGATTACTAATTTATACGTCATTTAATAAGTTGAAATTCATTTTCCTTTTCAACTAAGCTTTCTTAAAAATAAAGGTCACTCTAAATGTCTAATTACGACCGTTTAATAACATTGAAAGAGGCAG
>JBHLPQ010000132.1:0-10624 GCA_048939265.1 Promethearchaeota archaeon | reverse complement strand
CCTCAATTCTAGTGATTTGTCGAATGATAGTTTGAAGAGCATCAATCCCTCCTACTAAGTCCCCCACTAGAATTCCAAAAGCTTCCGAAGCTAAATCAGGATCCGAGACTGAAATCGTTTTTGATCCTGAAAATGAATCTCTGACATTACTCACCCGTTCTGTAATATCATTCAACAATTTTTCTAGAGATTTTAAGAAGTAATAGGCAAAATTAAGGATTAATAACTCATCAAAAGCATTAAGAGCCGAGAAGGACTTTCCAAATTCATATTCTCGATGAAACGTTCCATCGTGAATTATAATTCGATCTTCCCCTTTGTTGTTGAAAGCCCAGAATAGTATCCACGAACGTTCAACTATATAATTAATTGTTTGTTCAAGAAAGGTCTCCATTTTTTGATTTTCTTGAGAGATTAAATTATTGGGGTTTGGAGGGCACTTCGGAGTTGATTCCAAAAATTTCGCTAAGATTCTATTGGATTCTAACTCTGAACGGTTCCACTTCATTCGAGTACGTAAAAGCTTTGTTGTTTTTTTGAGATAATCACGATATAAGGAATGAATGGGTTCCTCAAGAGACCTCATCTTTGGTTCAAGAAAATTAGTATTTGTATATTGACTGTTTGCTAGTAAGAAGGTATTAAATTCTCCAACTGACAGTTTGGATTTTTTGTTTTTCAGTCCCTTTTTCAATACCTTATGCAACTCATTCTGCAGTTTCTTGTTTTCATGTCGGGCTAATTTATTTATTAGAAATCCAACCATCAGTTCATCATTAGTACTAGAAGTCCTCATCAACAGTCCTCCACAACTTCTCCGTCACGAAGTCGGATAATCCGTTCACATTGTTCTCCAATCCATTCTGAATGAGTTACAAGAATGAGGGTTTGTCGGTTATTGGTATTGATTCGCTTGAACATATCCATTAAGTCTTCAGATGTTACTGAATCAAGATCTCCTGTTGGTTCGTCCCCTAATATAATCACGGGCCGAGTTACTAGCGCACGTGAAATAGCTACACGTTGTTGTTGACCTCCTGAGAGTTCTGGAGGAGAATGATAAATTCTGTCTCCCAAACCTACTTCACGAAGAATCATTGTGGCTTTCCGTGTGGCTTCTGGATAATTTAACCCTTGAGCTAATAATGGGACCATGACATTTTCTAAAGCACTCATATAATCGAATAGATTGAAAAGCTGAAATACATACCCAATATTATCTCTACGAAATGTGGTCATTTGCCCATCTGAGAACGTAGAAATATCAACTCCATTAATTTTAATTGTACCAGAAGTTGGAGAGTCAAGACCACCACAAATATTAAGCATAGTTGTTTTTCCACACCCCGAAGGTCCCATAACAGCTACCATCTCCCCTCTACTAATTTGAAGGTTAACACCCCTAAGTGCATGAACCTCGTTGGATGTACCCTCCCCATAAATCTTATGAATATCCTCTAGCACTAAGATTTCATCAGTCATTTTGCAATTCACCTAACCATGATAACGTAAAGCCTCACTTGGAGGAATCCGTGAAGCCAACCAACCTGGGATTAGTGCAGCTAAGACGACAGACCCCATAATCAATACCCCATAGGTACTTACTTGAGCCCAAGGAATAATCAATTTCCAATTTACCAGATCCGCGAAAACCCAGGCAAGATAATTTCCTACTAAAAACCCTGTAATAAAGCCTAGGGCTCCTAAAAACAATAATTCTAAAAGAATCGCAAACGAAACCGCTTTTTTTGAAAAACCAACTGATCTTAACATCCCGATCTCTCGTTTTCTCTCCTTAACAGAACGGTGGGATACAACGAGAAGTCCAATAACTCCAATGATCAACCCTGTCGATATAAATATCTGTAGAAAATTGAGGGCGCTTGCATTTGTCGCGTTCATGTGGTACTCAACATCCCAGAGATTATGCATGGTAATTCCATAGAAAGTGCCTCCACTCATGCTCAACAGAGAGTCTTCCCCTTTTTTATTTGAAAATTCCTCTATTTTACCTCCTAACTCCTCGTTCTTCTCATAATTATAACCATGTGTGGTTTCTATGAGAAACTCCTTGACTCCAAAACTCAGAACACTCAGTTGTGATGCGATTTCACTACTTAAGATGATTCCAGATGCCCATTCATTGATACGAAGATTACAAGACGGGAAATAACTCAATCTGCCTGCGTAAATCATTTCGATCAGGCTTCCATTCGTTGCCTGAAAACTCACGATTTCCCCTACTTCTAGAAAATAGAGTCGTTCACTGATAAACATGGGCAACCCAGATGGATCACCAGGGTCTACCGGTTCTAGTGTTGTCCGATGAATTCTTTGACCTGCTAAGAAATCCTTCCAAAATGATTTTGCCTCTTCTCGTGTTTCATCTGGATTTTCTAATTGATCCATCATCGACATTTGAGTATAATGAGGAAGAAGTCTTTCAAAAACGAAGGGATACAAAACTTCTCCCTCCTCGGTTGAGTAGCTAGGAAAATCGATTGCTATAAGTTTCGTGTAGAAAATATCTTCCTCAGGAGATACATCAGCACTAGCACCTCTAAAAGGAAGTACGCTTCCTACCTCCAAGGGGTATATCTGTTTTATTTCCTCAAACTGATTTTGGAGAATATCAGGATAGTTAAGGGAGGAGAGATTGAAAGGAGTTTGAGATTCAACAACCATTGAGACTCCTGACATGAAATATTCCCAGGTGTGACTTGAACCACCCACTTGGGTCGCAGCATATGAACCTACAAAGAAATTTAATGAAAGGATTACAGCAAACGTGGCGAATGTGAGGACAGCACGGGATTTCCTGGAGTTTATATAGCGAGTTGCCACAAGCCCCGTTGCTCGAGTTCTACCAAATATTGAAAAGCATTTTCTTAACCCTGCAGTTAATGCTTCAAGATTAGCTCCTAGTATTGTAGTCGTTCCAATCACTGCCGACAACAATCCATTCATGGCAATACTATTCGCATTCCCACCTTCATCAGCCCATCCTACAGCAACATGAAAACCCCACACGGTAAGAACAACAAGTAAAAGGCCACTAACTGTTAAACTTAAGCGTCTGTAACGTCTTAACCTGAAACTAGCAAAAAGTATCCCCAGGCAAACATAGAATAAAGCCTGAAAGTTAGCAGCTGCTTCCTCTTCGATGTTATGGAAACCTTCTGGGGCGTAAAATGGGTGTCCTTGTTGAATCAGATCAACTAGGGATAGAAGACCGAAAATTAAGATAACTCCCCCAATAATGAGAGGCCATAATGGTTTTTTTCCATTAAAGGAAGAAGCTACCTCTTTCGAGTTTGTACCACGGACAATATTAATTATGGAAATTCCTTGCGCACGAAGTGCAGGAACCATTCCAGTCACAAACGAAAGGCCAATTGCACAGGCAAAGGACAAGAAAAGTGCATTTGGCTCTACTACTAAGTCGAAGATAGACCTGGTAACTTGAGGGTTTCCCATTGCTGAAAGCATTCCCCTACTTAGATCATTTAACCAAATACCAACCACAATTCCCAAGATTAAACCAAAAATCCCTCCCAATATTCCTGTTAATATGGTTTCAATGGAATAAGCGGCAAAGATATCCCGTTTCTTCGCACCAATTGCCCTGAGCATTCCAATTTGTTGCTCACGTTCTTCCATGTTCATTAATTGGATGTTGGTGATTAACAATAAACCTGCAATAACTACAACAATACCAAACATCTGAAAAGTGCTAGCCAGGCCAGATACTCCCGCTTCCAGTCCCTCTCTATTATCCTCTCTTATGGTAGCAGTTATAAGCATACTATCTTGAAAATTTTCCTCTAAAATCGTTTCAATCTGGTTTTTTGCCTCATCACTCCGTTCTCGTCCAAGAAAAGAGTTTTCTTCATGATCTTCTATTCCTACTGAGATTTGTGTTATTGGTCGATCCTTGCTGCTTGGAATGAGGGTTTGAACCGCTTGTTCTCCCATAAAAATTCGTCGAAAATCATTTGGATCCCCTGTTCTTCCGTATTCCCTGTAACTATAGATATCTTTGATTGTAACATTATGAAAAATGGGATTTCCCCGTTCGTCTCTTAATGATACTGTTATTGAGGCGCCAATTCCTGCATCTAATGAATCAGCCAACTCAGGAGAAATAACAATCTCATCTTCTTGTAATAACGTAATATCTAGGATTTCTCCCGTTGAGTTTGAATAAATGTATCCCCAAAACTTTCCATCGTAATCTGCTCCAATCGTCTCAATTCTTACTCCCTGTTCAAACTGTCCTTTCTCCGGATAATATGCAGTCGTTGAATAGACAATCTGGGGTAAAATACCTTCAAAGACTGAATTAAATTCCTGTATCAAACTGTCTGAAACATTTTGGGAGAAATAGATCTCATTAACAGAAAAAATGAGTATATCAGTGTTTCCAAAGGATTCGATAAGAATCTCCTTGTAGTTTCTTTCAACTGTGGTTCCCAGAATTTGTGTCTGGACAACTAATGATATCCCAAGTGCTATAACAAAGGCTGTTAGACAAAAATTACGTTTCCTACGGCTTATAATATGAAAAGTGTGTTTGAATATATACCACATTCAGCGTCCTTCCTCTTCATCTCATTTGATAGTGCATAGATCATCAATTTTACATCTAGATTGGCTAAAGAGAACATAATTCATTGAATAATCAACTTAAGTAACTTAACTCTTACAGAGTATAAAAAACCAATTTTAGAGGCATTAATAAAGGAAATCTTGCTGTGTTTCTATTATTTAGAAAGGCTAGGTATTAATGATTGTTCATGAAAAGAAGCAGGAAACATTTTAATTCATAAAATAGAATAATTACTCCAATAAAAATGTTTAATAAGATCATTCCTAGAAATATATAGGATATTAGGTATGGGGATTGAAATGAAAAAAAAACTGGGTTTTCTTTTTTGTATATTTTTTACTTTTTCACTTAGTATATTTGCATACTCGCACTTTATACACCAAGTAAAGATCATCCAAAATCAGTTACCGATTATTTCAACGGAACATTCATCTCTACACTCTTTAACGATTCAGAAGAGTCTCATTGGTCATACTCCAATCGCTATTAAAAACAACACTGATTTTATGACCCAAGCCAAGGATGAGGGATGGAGTGGTAACGGTAGTCAAGAAAATCCATATATTATTCAAGGTTTAACTATTCATTCTTCTGGTGTCCTGATTAAAATTGAAAATACAGATTTATTCTTTATTATAAGGAACAATAAATTACAGGGCCAAGTAATTGAACCTATATGGGCAATTGAGGGAGCTGGGATTGTTCTCCAGAAGGTGACAAACGGTATCATAGAAAATAATACCATTTGGGATGCTGCTGTTGGAATTTTTTTCCGATACTCTTCAAACAACACTATTTCAAATAATGTAATTACCAATAATGAATATGGCGGTATTAGAGTGGAATCATGCCATAATAATACTATTTCAGGGAATGTAATCAGTGATAATGGAAAGAGTGACCAATTTAGTTCTTCTATCTGTGGGATCTTCTTAAAACAATCATCCTCCGTCAGTATTTTCAATAATTCTATTCAAAATAATAACCAATATGGAATCAATTTGTACTTATCAACAAATAATACTATTATCAGAAATGATATTGGTCCCCACAGGTTTGCAGCAATCGATATGGTGTCTGACATTATGATTCCGATAAACCAATATACTTATGATAGCTCTTATTATAATATCATTTCAAAAAACATATTATATGGAAATATTTGGGGGATAGGAATCCGTGGTTCGGACAATATTATTTCAAATAATATTATGTATAATAACGACGTTGGGTTATATCTTGGATTATATAATTTTGAAATGCCTCAAGTTAAGACCAGTGTAACATTGAAGGCAAGCAAGATTAATATTTCGGGCAACTTCATCTCTAATAGCAGCTTAGGTATTATTTTAGCAAATTCAGAAGAAAACGATATAATAAATAATTCAATGTACAATTGTACAAATTACGGAATCAAAATACTTCATCCTTCAAGTAACAACTTGGTAAGTATGAATGATTTAATTTCAAACAACATAGCTGGTACCTCACAAGCATTTGATAATGGTTCTAGCAATAATTTTCTTAAAAATCACTGGTATGAATGGATTGGTCCTGATTCTGATAATAACAACATAGTAGATAATCCCTACTCCATAGCAGGGGAATCAGCTAACACTGATCCATCTCCTTTAGTTCACCCCACAAATCCCAACAGCCCCACGGGTATTAAAGCTCCAACATCCAAATCAAGTTCTGGTTGGACGTTTATAGTAGCTTTGGCCACATGTTTTGTGAAAATTACACTAAAAAGAGAAGAATCAAGTTAAATTTGGTTAGGTCTTATTGAATTTCTGCAGTTTACGATCAAAGTTAATTATCATCAAATTCCCTCCTTAATGTCTTGGTAATACTAATGGATCCCAAGATCCAAATTTTTGCTCATGATCTATTGGAACAAATCCTCCCTGAAGTCGAGAGTATTGTGGAAATTTACATTCGGAATTCTGAGGCAGGTTTTTCTGCGTACCTCGACTTTGTGAAGAAGTTAAAACCTTCTATTGAGAAAATTATAGTGGAAGGATTGAAAGATCCTATTGAGGCTGGGTTAATTTCCTCTAGATTGTTAAGAGATCCTCTCGAGGCTGCTCTTTCCGTCCAGTTAACTGAAGAAAAAGAAGCACATGTTGTTGGATATCTCAAAGCAATCTTACAACTCGTTTACTGTAGTGCAAAAGGGCTAGAGGGGTGGCAATTTCCTGAGACTCTATTATATGAAGAAAGCATAAAAGTTCAAAGTATTGGGAAACTCCACACTATACCTCCACTAGTTGAGATTGTAAGAAAAGAAATTAGTGCTCTTAATTTGATCAAACTAACTGGAACTAGCTATAAAAAAGAGTACATTAAGGATTTAACTGAAAATAAGATTGAAAAAGGGAAGGGAAAAGGGTTACCTATCTACAAGAAGATCAATGATGAAAAAGACGCGGTGCCATTCACTGCCCGTTTAATGGCTTATTACCGTTCTCAAGAATATAAATCCAGTTTCCCCTTGATTATTGATCCTTTCGCAGAGCGTCTAGCAGGTGATATGACGGTGTATGCCGATACACATAAATTCGTGGCTCAACGGGGTGATTATCCTCTAGTACGATCATACTTCATTGAGAATATTTTGTTAAACCCTTGGTGTATTAATAACGAAGAATCTCAAATAGTTCTTTTAGGTGCTGGTTTAGATACTCGAGCTTATCGATTGAAGAATCTACAGACTAATCAACACACTATTTTTGAGATAGATTTCTTTCCAATAATAAAATACAAGGAAACAATACTAAAAGATGAAGAACCTCTATGTGATCTCGTACGCGTGCCTGTGGATCTTTCCAGTCCTAATTTGGATTCATCTCTGACAAAAAACGGATTTTCAAATAAGATTCCTACTTTTTGGGTGTTAGAGGGACTTGTATATTATCTGGAAAAGCAAGTTGTTGTCTCACTTCTCCAAACAGCAGCTAAGATGAGTACCAAGACTAGTAAACTCTTTGTAGATATTTGTGTTCCTGTTCTTGCAGAGCTGGATTTTGGCCCCTATACCCCCTATTTTAAATGGGGCCTTGAAAAAAAGGCTGTTCCAGAATTTTTCGCAACCACTGGTTGGAAAGTTTCATGTTCTTTCGCTGATGATCATGACCAAGGGCGAGACGTTGGGCAGCGAGGACTTATTTTTGTGTCTGGAATACGAGATTAATACCGCTAGAACAATTTATTTAAGAGATTCTAGGAAAATATCCATTTGAAATACTTGGAGAACTTAGAGTCATCTAATTACCATGTAAAATATCTTAATAATTTCAGCAATTATTTTACCTCTTGGTAAGTTTAATGGTCATAAAAGCTCGTTCTTATAACAAGGAGAAAGATTTTGAGTATATCATGAAATTTCTCGGTGATTTATACGAAGAAACTAAATCCTATGAGAATTGGTTCCCTGATAGATTTGAAAACAGTAGTTATGACCGTGAAGACGGGATTAGAATTTGGGAGGAGTTTGATGAACAATTATCAGGAAAAACCAGAACACCAGTCGCATTGACGACTCGAGACTCCCCTCGAAGCTATTTCCTTAATGTTCATCCTAATTATCATCATTTAGAAAAAGAAATGATTGAATGGATTGAAAAAAACTTCAAAGAAAGAATTGAAAACACTGACAAATCGGAAAGAAAAGTGTATATCAATATTCTTGAGGGAAATCTGCAGAGAGAAGAAACACTTAGCAACCTAGGGTTTAAGAACGAAGGTATATACGGTTATTATAGAATTAGAAGACCAGGATTACCTATACCAGATTATCCATGTCCTAAAGGTTTCAGAATTAGGGCCATACGGGACAGCGATCTTGATCAACAAGCTTTACTTATTCAACGAGTCTTTGGTCATGGAGACTGGTTCACAGCGGATGTTCTTCGCTGGATAAGAAGCTGCTCATTTGCACGGGAAGAATTAGATTTAGTTGTTGTAACAGAAGATGGCACGATTGCCTCTTTTTGCACTTATAGAGTCGATCCTAATAGTAATATAACTAGTTTGGAACCAATGGGTACAAACCCTGATTATAGAGGGTTAGGATTAGGAAAGGCTATTATGGTAGAAGGATTAAAGAGAGCTATGAAGTATAATCCCCCGTTTTTTTACATAGATGGAGCAGCCGACACCCCCGCTGCCAATAGATTGTATGATGTGACTGGTTTTCATGAAAAAATCATCATGTTCTCATGGACTAAACATGTTTGATTTTATGTGAGGTTTAAATTTGCCGAATCAATATACTGTAATAACGGGTGGTACTCTTATCGATGGAACAGGAGCCCCCCCCATTCTAAATAGCACAATTATTGTTGTAGGGTCAAAAATTCTTGATGTTGGGCCTTCTGAGAAGGTTAATATTCCATCAAATGCTAAAATTATCGATGCAGAGGGTAAAACTGTCATACCAAGTTTCATTGATAGTCATACTCACTTTATACTGATGGGAGTACGAACCCTAACAACAGTAGATCTCTCCACAACAAATTCTATTGTGGAAGTCGTGGAAAAAATAAGTAAACGAATATCTGAGCTACCAAGTGGCAGCTGGCTTACAGGTCATGGTTGGGATGAGAGTACTTGGACTGAGAAGAGATATCCAAGCAAACATGATCTTGATCCAATTTCTCCAGAAAATCCGTTGATACTCACCCCTTGTTATGGACATTTAATGGTAGTGAACAGTCGTGCTCTTGAGCTAGCTAAGATAACCAAGGAAACTCCAGATCCTCCAGGGGGCAAAATCGATCGTGATGCAAGAACCAATGAAGCCACAGGCATACTTCGTGAGGAAGCGATGGATTTAATTGATATTGTTAAACCTCCCACCACGAAAGAGGCAGCTTTGTCAGGATTAAAAGAAGCATGTGACATTGCTTTGAGTTGGGGCTGTGCGAGTATCCATGATTTAGGTTCTGACTCTATTGACATCAATACTTACCAAACAGCCCTTGAAAAAGGATTTCTTAAGGTTCGTGCTTATATAATGCCTGATGCACAGTTTACAGACGTGATGTTGGACGGATTAGAGACCCTAGGTATCAGAACCCGATTTGGAGATGATTTTCTAAGAATAGGAGCCATTAAGTTCTACATAGACGGTTCTATGGGAGCACGTACCGCAGTGTTTTCAGAACCATATGCTGATGAGGCCTCTACATATGGGTTATTCGCTGTTTCTCCAGAAGAACTTAGACGAAGAGTTATCCGAGCGCATAAACTAGGAATGCAAGTAGCTATCCATGCAATTGGTGATAAAGGTATTCAAGTAGCACTCGATGCGATAGAGGCCGCGATTAAAAAAGAACCAAGGAAAGATCATAGGCATAGGATTGAACACTGTGAAATCTTAACTGAAGAACAAATAAATAGAATTAAGCAACTAGGAGTGGTACCAGCAATGCAACCCAACTTTATTGGAGAATGGGGGCAACCTGGAGGGATGTACGAACAACGTTTGGGTTCAGAGAGGCTTAAACTCTGCAATCCTTACAAAAGGCTACTTGATGAGGAGATTACAATAGCGTTTGGTTCTGATTGTGGGTATTGCCCTCCTTGGCCTTTTAATCCGTTATATGGCATTTGGTCTGCTGTGAATCACCCTATAAAAGAGAGCCAGATTTCTTTAGAGGAAGCAATTAAATGTTATACTCTTAACGGGGCCTATGCTTCCTTTGATGAAGATATTAAGGGATCTATTGAGCCAGAAAAGCTTGCTGATATAACCATATTATCAGAAGATTTGATTTCCCTTCCTCCAGAGAGTATTAAGAATATTAAAGTTGATCTTACTATGGTAAATGGAAAGATTTTATGGAAAGCTAGATAGGTGATTCATTTCCTAGGGCACCTTAATTTATTGAAAATGGCAAATTATTTATTATTTCGTTAAGTGTGACGTTAAAACTAATCAAAACATCTTTGAGGGTTATTCTCAATTTTAACAACTTTTTTTCATAAAGGGGATATATGCAAATAATGTCT
>JBHLPQ010000288.1:0-3576 GCA_048939265.1 Promethearchaeota archaeon | reverse complement strand
GTCCAATTTTAATGAATGTTTTTAGCACAACGAAAATAGCTATAGCCAGAAGGATAACAGAAAGAAATCGGAACTTTGGTCGCATTGTTCTGAGTTTGGTAACAATAAATGATTTAAAACCAAGATTCCTGCTATTATCTGCTTCTCTGGTCTTTGTTGAGTGGAATAGGAACAAGGGTTTTAACTTATAAAAATATAAACTAAAAACTATGGAACCAACGATAGTAATAACTAGTAATGATAATACCAAACTGTTTAACAAATAATGTTTTACAATCCCAGTTTGTTGTGTGACAAGGGTTTCAAGCGTATACGAATGGCTTCCTTTGACTAATTCCTCGTGAATATCCAATACAGCAGTACGTTCAAAATCATCATGAGAGTAAAGGTAAATGAGTCCTTTCTTTAGGTCAGCTACATAACCATATCCTAAATTTGGATTAAGAGCTGTTGCTTCTAAGATATCTCGACAAGCTTCCACACTAAGATTGTTGTGTTCTAACAAAGTTTCTAGTCGAGTTGTAGTTGTATTATACCGCCCACTGTGCTGTTGTTCCCATGTACGTTGTTCGTTATCGTTAAGATTAAAATTAGTAGAGACCAAATAATTTTCTGAAATATTGATTGCATTTAATTCACCATCAGAGTCTACGGCAACTACTATTGCATTACCAGTTTTGTCAGCAACATGAATCTGATTTGGGTTAATTTCTAAATCAATTACATTATAGAGTGATAATTGGTCTTTAACTTCGTTTATTGTTGCGCAATCGGCTAACCACTTCATAAAAATAGCCCCGTAAAAATCCTCCCGTTCAGGGTTTCTTGTTATTGGAGAATAAGCAACTGAGCTTAAATCAATGGCTAATCCTTGGTCATTTAAACCAGCCATTGGTAGGTCTAAATTATTAACTATTCTAAAGCCAAGAAAAACTCGTCCGAACCTGTTTTTTGTAGCAGGCTCGAACCTAATTCTCCATTGAAAAGCTTCACTATTGTCTTCATTCCCACAAAAGAAAGTTGACTGATCATCAACTACAGTAAAGATAGTACAAGCTGATACGGGATCTATTAGCGGGAAAACACAGGTAAATAAGAATACCAATATGAGGGTTCTTCTGGTTTTCAAGATGAGACCTCCACAATTGTGAAGATTTGCGGTGTCTTATTACATAAAAGAAGAACGATTCAGGCAAGAATTTTAGGTATATTACGGACGAGAATTAATTCTAACCATTAGAACGAATTCAATTTATCATTAAAATGTGGGAAGAAGACTAAGATACTGTTAGAAGAAATTCCGTTATGTTATTCTTTAATTTCTCTTCTAAGTAATGCTGAAAAGATTAATTACTGCCTCAGTATAAGTCCACCAATAATCATTGCCCTCTCGTGGTGGTTTACCTAAAGAATATCTAATGTGATTGATATGAGATATGTGACCCAGTGTATGAAGTGCTAATCTTAGGACAGTCCAGGCAAGCGTACCTTCTTGTTTGACGGAAATCTGACCCTTCTCTTCTTCATATATTGTCCTACGAATTTGAAAATCATCGAGAGTAGCATTATCAATTAACCTCAAGTAATGCTGTTCTACCTCTTTGAATAATGAGATAATCTCTTCAAGTGAGTTATCTGTTCCAACATAATTATAAGTGGTTGTGTCAAGAGCTTTAAGCCAATAGATCTCTGTATTCATAAGATGATTGACATAGCTGATAATTGTCCTGGCTTTGGTACTTTCTGGTCTCCAAGTAAGATCTTCAGGGGATAAATCTTCAAGTACGCGGAAAATATACAATTTAGTATATGTAAAAATCTGTTTAAGCTTTTTTCGATACATTTCAATATCAGATCTCAATCTAAACCTTCCTTTTTGTGAGAATTTCTTTAAATACTTGAAAAATAATGAAATTTAAGATACTTGTTAAATGATAAGTAAATGGTGTTTAGTGCCTGAACGCTTATCTAAAAATCTGTTCAGGCTCTGTACACTGCTGTTCAGAGTGTAGTTTTATAAAGGATGAATTATTGTCTCTATTTGCAATAATAATTGCAATACAAAGGTGTTAAAAATGAGTGTCGTGACAAATTCAATTCTCAGATCAGGAGTAGTGACTGTTATTGTATTAGCCGCTTCAATTGGGTCTGCATTTGTAATAGATCCAACAACGGTTTTTATCCCTCAACATCAGTTTGAGTTTCAACTAACGGATGAAGCAAATGATATAAATGTTAGTTATATAGATATCATTGAATATGGTTCATATAAGCAAGGGAAGAATGTTGTATTATACCTAGAGGTCGCGTCAGAGATTAATCACAGTACCCCAGGGCCAATGTATCGATTGACAGTTGTGGCGAAATATCCTAATGATGATACTGTTCACATCTATCGGAATGAAGTTTATAATGGTACTGAACAGAATTATCAATCGGATGTGACTATCACTGGCAATCGTCTAGAGGTTGCTTTCTCCATTGATAAGTTCTCCCCGAAATCATATATGGTTGGTATTGAAGTTCATGCTTCAGGCTTTGTTTCAGAAGATTCTAGTCCCTCTGCACGAGATAATCCTTTGAAAACACGATTCTTAGGAATATTCTAATTTCGGAGAGATTTTGATGCCCAGTTTAGAATTCAACGAACAAAAATTGGAGGAATTATTAGTCAATAATCATATCACCTCCATTTTTTTGCATCTGAAAACAGTGAATAAACCCTTAGGAGTCCGTGAAATACAAAGAAGTCTTAATATCAGCAGTGCTGGAAGTACTCATTGGCATTTACAAAAATTAGTTGATAATGGTGCAATTAATCAAGTTGAAGGTAATAAATATAAGATAGCACCAAAATATGAGAATCTTCGAACCATACCCCTTCGAGTAGTCCTTAATCATTATATCATTGGGAACCAACTTGTTCCCAATGTCTTTTTCCTCATCTTTTTCTTAATTAACATTGTCTTGCTTATGTCTATCACATTTCTTCTCAAATTGTGGGTTCCAGGATTTTTTATTGGAGTGTTTAGTAGTGTTACCAGTTTAATTGCCATTCTCAGATTCTATCAACAGATGATCAAAAAATAATTGGTGATCGTTCTGAAAGTGCTAGACTTATTAAAAATCGTAGAAAATTCAGATTATTTAAAGAAATTACCTTTTTTTCGCAGGTTGTAAATACCTGCGATTCATTTTTTTTCAAAATTCATGATTTAACTATTGGATTTAATTATCTCCCCAGTTTTATATTTCAGGGAGGATACCCTTTAAAAAAAATGTCATATAATCAATTTCTTTATTGAAGGGAAACATAAAGATGAAATGGGAAACATTCAATTCGAGATATTTTTTTAGTTGGTCAATTATTTGATCCTTTGTTCCAACTAATGCTCCTTCAACTCGTTTTGAGTAGTCTTCTAGTGATATCCCCCTTTTAGTTGCTTCTTCTTGAAAGATTTTTTGTTTTTCTTCTTCATCCTTGTATATCCTCATCCAAAAACCAACTGATTTAGCTATCTCTTTTGGATCTCGTTTAAATTTAATCGCTTGTTCATCAAGATAATTAAACAACTC
>JBHLPQ010000131.1:0-10628 GCA_048939265.1 Promethearchaeota archaeon | reverse complement strand
TAATCTGCCCCGATGTTTACGACCCTGTCTGTGGCTGTGATGGCATAACTTATGGCAACCCCTGTGAGGCAGCTCTTGTAGGTGTTAATATTGCGTATGAGGGGGAATGTATTCCTACCTGTACTTCTAATGCGGATTGTGGGGTGGGGCAATATTGTGCCAAAGACCCAGGGGATTGTGAGGGAATAGGCATCTGTGAGTTGCAACCTGTAATCTGCCCCGATGTTTACGACCCTGTCTGTGGCTGTGATGGCATAACTTATGGGAATGCCTGTGAAGCAGCCGCAGCAGGTATTAATGTCGCATATGAAGGAGGATGTGAAATCCCAACCTGTACTTCTAATACCGACTGTGGGGTGGGGCAGTATTGCGCGAAGGAACCAGGGGATTGTGAGGGATCAGGTACCTGTGAGCCAAGACCTGAAATCTGTCCTATTATTTGGGATCCTGTCTGTGGCTGTGATGGCATGACCTATGGGAATGCCTGTGTGGCAGCCGCCAATGGGATTAATGTTGCACATGAGGGGGAATGTATTCCAACCTGTACTTCTAATGCCGATTGTGGGACAGGTGAATATTGCGCGAAGGATCCAGGGGATTGCGATGGAACAGGTACCTGTGAACCACAACCTGAACTTTGTCCTGATGTTTGGGATCCCGTGTGTGGCTGTGATGGGATAACCTACGGGAATGCCTGTGAAGCAGCCTACGCAGGTGTTAATATTGCATATGAAGGAGGATGTGAAATCCCAACCTGTACTTCTAATACCGACTGTGGGGTGGGGCAGTATTGCGCGAAGGAACCAGGGGATTGTGAGGGATCAGGTACCTGTGAGCCAAGACCTGAAATCTGTCCTATTATTTGGGATCCTGTCTGTGGCTGTGATGGCATGACCTATGGGAATGCCTGTGTGGCAGCCGCCAATGGGATTAATGTTGCACATGAGGGGGAATGTATTCCAACCTGTACTTCTAATGCCGATTGTGGGACAGGTGAATATTGCGCGAAGGATCCAGGGGATTGCGATGGAACAGGTACCTGTGAACCACAACCTGAACTTTGTCCTGATGTTTGGGATCCCGTGTGTGGCTGTGATGGGATAACCTATGGGAATATCTGTGAAGCAGCCTATGCAGGTGTTAATATTGCGTATGAGGGGGAATGTATTCCAACCTGTACATCTAATGCTGATTGTGGGATAGGACAGTACTGTGCGAAAGACCCAGGGAATTGTGATGGAACAGGTACCTGTGAACTGAGACCTGAAATCTGTCCTGATGTTTGGGATCCCGTGTGTGGCTGTGATGGGATGACCTATGGGAATGCCTGTGAAGCAGCCTTTGCAGGAGTCAATGTAGCACATGATGGCATATGTGAAACACCAGAATGTGTATTAGATAGCGATTGTGATGATGGGCTATATTGCAATGGATTGGAAGTCTGTGTAGCTGGAGTGTGTGAACCTGGTTTCACAGTGGATTGTAATGATGGGATAAGTTGTACAATCGATAGCTGTAATGAACAATCAGACTCCTGTGAGAATATACCAGATGATTCTTTTTGCGATAATGGTCAATTTTGTGATGGTGTGGAAACCTGTGATGTATTAGCTGATTGTCAACCAGGTTTACCTCCTTCTCTCGATGATGGCGTGAGTTGTACAATTGATATCTGTGATGAAATCACTGATACCGTTGAACATATCGCTGATGACAGCTTCTGTGATAATGGATTGTATTGTGATGGGATTGAAACCTGTGATATAGTTCTGGATTGCCAGATGGGGGCAGATCCATGTGGTGGTCTGCCTTGTAATGAGGAAACCGATCAATGTGGTGAATGTATAGAGAGTTGGCAGTGTGATAATGGGATATTTTGCGATGGAGCTGAAATCTGTGTCGAGTATCGCTGTTTGCCTGGTACACCAATTGATTGTAATGATGGGATAAGTTGTACGATCGATAGCTGTAATGAACAATCAGACTCCTGTGAGAATTTACCAGATGATTCTTTTTGCGATAATGGTCAATTTTGTGATGGTGTGGAAACCTGTGATGTATTAGCTGATTGTCAACCAGGTTTACCTCCTTCTCTTGATGATGGCGTGAGTTGTACAATTGATATCTGCGATGAGATGACTGATACTATCAAACATATTGCTGATGACAGCTTCTGTGATGATGGATTGTACTGTGATGGAGTCGAGACCTGTGATGTGCTATTCGGTTGTCAAACCGGAACTTTTGTAGATTGTTCTGCTTATGAGGATCAATGTAATGAGGGGGTCTGCGATGAAGTAAGTGATCAATGTGTCGCCTCACCAAAACCAGACGGATTATTATGTGATGATGGCCAGTTTTGTACCACCAATGATATCTGTATGGCAGGGGTCTGTGGCTTTGGCCAACTCCGAGATTGCTCTGCTCATGAAGATCAATGTAACGAGGGGGTCTGTGATGAAGTAAGTGACCAATGCATAGCTACACCAAAACCAGATGGCACTTCATGTGATGATGGAAATCTCTGTACGACTGGAGATTTCTGTTCAGACGGGATTTGTACAGGGGGAATTCCGCTTGATTGTAATGATGACAATGTTTGTACTGATGATTATTGCTCTCCCTCTTCAGGCTGTATTTACACTTTTAATACCGCCCCTTGTGACGATGGGTTATTTTGTAATGGGTTTGAGGTCTGCCAAGATGGAGTGTGTGAATCTGGCTCCGTAGTGGATTGTAATGATGGCATAAGTTGTACAATCGACAGCTGTAATGAGTTAACTGACTCCTGCGATAATTTACCTGACAATTCACTCTGTGATAATGGATTGTACTGTGATGGAGTCGAGACCTGTGATGTGCTATTTGGTTGTCAAGCCGGAACTTTTGTAGATTGTTCTGCTTATGAGGATCAATGCAATGAGGGGGTCTGCGATGAGGTAAGTGATCAATGCAAAGCTGTACCAAAACCAGATGGATTATTGTGTGATGATGGTCAGTTTTGTACTACCAATGATGTCTGTATGGCTGGAGTTTGTGGTTTTGGTCAACTCCGAGATTGCTCTGCTCATGAAGATCAATGTAATGAGGGAATCTGTGATGAAGTAAGTGATCAATGCAAAGCTGTACCAAAACCAGATGGGACATCTTGTGATGATGGCCAGTTTTGTACCACCAATGATATCTGTATGGCAGGGGTCTGTGGCTTTGGTCAACTCCGAGATTGTTCTGCTTTTGATGATCAATGTAATATCGGTATCTGTGACGAAGCAAATGATCTTTGTGTTGCTGATCCATCTCCTAAAGAGGGATTTAGCTGTGATGACGGGAATACATGCACAATTGATGATACTTGCCAATTAGGCATTTGTACAGGGACTTTAGATGAGACTGATTCCGATGAAGATGGGATATGGGATTGTAAAGATCCCTGTCCTTTTGACCCTGAAAATGATCTTGATGAGGATGGGGTCTGTGGAGACATTGATAATTGCCCCTTTGATTACAACCCAGATCAAATAGATTCAGATGGAGACGGTATAGGTGATGTTTGTGAGAACAATCCACCTATTGCAGATGCAGGAGGGCCTTACATAGATGACGAAGGAGAGATAGTAACATTAAATGCTTCTGATTCCTATGATCCTGATGCTGATGAACTATACTTCCGTTGGGATATTGATAACGATGGAATGTGGGATACTGATTATTCCGAAGATCCAATATTACTTCAAATTTGGTATGATGACTACTTTGGAACAATTGTCTTAGAAGTCTCTGATGGGGAAACAACAAACATTGCATCTACTACTATCTCAATAAGTAACGTAAATCCTATAGCTAGTATTGATATTCTTATACCTGAATTTTTTGTATTACCAGGAGATCAAATACAATTTATTGGCAGTTTCATAGATCCAGGCACTCTGGATACACATATATACGAATGGGATCTCGATGATGGTTCTTCTACGCAAGATCTATTGGAGTTAACCTATGCTTATATAGAACCCGGAATTTATAATGTTTCTCTAACAATTTCTGATGATGATGGAGGTATTGGAACAAGTTACATAACTGTTGAAGTCATTAGTCTCCAAAAAGCATTGAAAATGATTAAGGAAACTGTCAACGGTTTAGAAACATGCCCTAAAATTCAAAAAATTCTCAATATACATCTCAAACTCGCTATAAAGTTTTTGGACAAAGCAGAACGATTCAGAACAATTGGGAAGGAAAAACATGCACTAATAATGGAGCGAAATGCAGTGTTCCAAGTGCGTGTATTCCAGAGAATGACAGAGATATTTGCAGAAAAAGGATGGCTAAATATTAATGATGCTGTACTTTTAATGGCTATGTCAAATAGGATTAAACAGAAGTTAATTGTCAGCGAACAAAGCTGTTGCATTCACATTCCAAAAGATAAGAAGTGTCATCATACAAACATACGGAAATCAGGGCCCAGGCAAAATTAACCATTGATCAGTTACTGGATCTCAGTTTAAGGAAACCAATAATACGCTAAATAGGTGACTACCCAAAGAAATCTTTTTCTAACTCAAAGCTTTTCTTTAATGTCTGAGTATCCTTTTTTAGAGTAGGTTGTCTATCATGGGAAAACAAAACGAAATTACTAATCCCTCTAATTTATTCAATGAAGATGGATCATTATTTCAACGTGGTTGGACGAGAAAGCCTATTTTAACTTATAATAAAAAGCACATTGGGAAAAGATGGACACGAATTAAAGAATGGGACCATTTCTCAATACTTAGCAAACAATTTGGGTTACAGCTAACAATCGGAGATATCGGGTATTTAACCCAAATGAGTTATGTATGGCTTGATTTTGAAAATAAAAAGCGTTACGATAAGGGAACATTTAAATTTTTCACCAAATCAAAACTATTGCCACTAAGTTCACTAATAGATAGTCATATTGAGTTTCCAACAAAGAAATTTAAAGCAACAATTTTGAAACAAAACGAAAAGCGAATACTTTCACTTGAAGACCCTTCTTTTCAGAAAAAAGGATTAAAAGGGACAATTTCTCTTAATGATGATCCAAGTATGGATAATACTGTTGTAGTAACTGGTTATAAGGATGATCCAAGACTATTTTACTATAATCATAAGATAAATTACATGCCCGCTGAAGGATCCATTACAATTGGCGATAAAACTTATATCTTTGATCCTGATTCATCATTTGCGTTGATGGACTGGGGACGAGGAATTTGGCCCTACAGAACTCATTGGTTGTGGGGATCAGCCTGTGGAATCGTTAATGACATCCCAGTGGCTTTCAATATAGGTTATGGGTTTGGAGATTTATCTACTCATACAGAGAATATCATTTTTTACAATGGTAAGGCCCATAAAATCGATGAAGTCAATTTTCATCACGAAAATCGGGACCCTACTAGACCTTGGACCTTTACAAGCAATGATGACCGATTCAACATGATCCTGAAACCATTACTACCACATCGAGAGAAGTTAAACTTTGGATTAATTTCGTTAAATTCATCTCTACTCCATGGCTTATATTCAGGCTTTATTGTTCTAGATACAGGAGAAAAAATAGAGATAGAGGAAATGTTAGGCCATGCAGAGGATATCTATTGGCGTTGGTAATAACGCTGAAATCTTTATTTTGATTTGATCCCAGCTCAAGGGAAAATAGAGTAATTTTTAAAGGCCTAACTTTTCTAACTTCTTTTTATTTTCTGCTACAATCTCAGGTGTAATGTCATACCATTTCCAGAATATGATTATCGTAATTAGCACAAGACCTGCAGGGATTATCGCAGCTAGTAGACGAATCCCAATTAACGCGAGTTCTGGAGTGGCACTAAGCGACTCCAATTCTGAATAACTTTCAGCGCCTTCAACAAAACCAGTCAGGGTGTGGATGATCGCAAAGGCTATTGCTTGAACCGATGTACTTAACCGAATGAAAAAAGCAGTCCACCCATAGTACAATGCTGTTTCACGTTTTTCTGTTCTAACGGCCAAATCATCTAGTACATCTCCCATTAGAGGAGGATCCATATACCACTGGCCACCAAGGCCTATACCCCACAATAATAATGCAATCATAAAGAATAGAAACCCATTCACAAAAAATATAGGTAAAAAAGTAATTACCATCACAAATCCTGCTATTATACTCATTTTCTTATTGTTATTTATCTTCTGGCCAAAGTAATTCCAAAACGGGATAGACAAAACTGCTCCTACAAGCATCATTGCCATGAGTATTCCTAAGGTTTCTATATCCCCTTGGATTACGAATGTAATCACATATGCCCCAGAAGCCGAAATAAAAACAGCTGCACTTTGATAGCCAAAGAAATATATCGTTTTCACCATAAAACGTCTATCGGTAACGACTCTTCTTGTTGTTTGTAAAAAAGCTTCACGTTCAATATTCTCAGCTTTCACCCTAAATTCTTGAAATCTTGATCTCATTTCTGAGTTCTCAAACATTCCAGGAACCATTCCGAAAAAGAGAATTATTCCAATTCCAACCAACATCCACGCTGATACTCTATATGACTCAGCTACACCTTTAGTTATAAACAGGGGTGCAACAATTGAACCAGCTACAATTCCCAGCAATCCAAGGAATGTTCCAAAGCTTGTAGCCGTCCTACGTTCATCTAAACCTCTAAATTTGTCAGGGAATAAAGCTGTAGCATTAACGTTCCAAAGAGTAAAGAGAGTATCATACAAACATACCGAAATCAGGGCCCAAGTAAAAATTAACCATTGATCAGTTACTGGATCCCAGTTTAAGGGAACTAAAAATATCGCTAAATATGTAAATAACCAAGGAATCGCCCCAAGAACTACCCAAGGAAAACGTTTTCCCCACTTTGTTTCCCAAGGCATATTAAGATGTTCCATTATAAACCCAGTAAGTGGGTCATTAACAGCGTTCCAAAGTGAAAATATAATAAAAGCAACGCTTACTAATACAACATCTAATCCTATTTCTACCTCATAGAAGAAGAAAACTAAAAGCCCAAATGGGCCTGTGATCCATTGAGAAAAAAATTGATTAAATCCATAAGAAGCCATGACGAGCCTAGAATTTTCATATTTTTCTTTTTTTGTTAATACAACCATCTTAAATGCACCTGATATCTGGATTTTCATATATTTTCTTGGTTTTTCAAAAATAATTTAGAACAATTAAATATTTTTTGTTAGCTATGAAGGAGTGATACTCTAATTCCCCAATAAAAATCAACTAGAGTTTCATTCAGAACATCTATCTAGTCAATTCCCAAAGGATATCAATGATTTCTGACAATTTTTCGACAAAAATGGCATTTTCGAACATCTTCTAATTATATGTACTCGTGCTTGGTTGAGGATATTCAAGAGACCCAGTAGGTATATATTATGTCAAGTAACCAAATGTTGAAGACGATAGAAGAAAGCGAATATTCTTCTTCAAAATTGACTACTACAGAGAAAAAAGCCCGACCAGCGATTGTTCATGAAATAGACCATAAAATATTGGAAATAGTTAAAGTGGAAGGGCCATTGACACGAGGTAGATTGAGTAAGCTCACAGGAATCCCACGATCGACCCTATATGACAGCTTATGGCGGTTAATCGTAAAAGGGTATGTGAAAGACTATTCAGAGGATCGCAAACACAGAGGTCGCCCACGAACGTACTTCGTTGCAGTTTAATAACGAAGAATAATCACCCCTACTAGTTATTTCTTGAATACATCAAATGGATATGGCTTTCTTCCAACGGAATGAACCATTTCATCAAAATTCAGGTCAACTTGAAGTGCAGCGCGTTTTAACATATTAACCTGTTCTTGACTATAAGGGATCCCTTCTCTAACTGAATATTCAAAAGCTTCAATTGCACGATCTCCTGGCCACCTAGAGGCTGAACCAAAGTACTTCAATTCATAATCTCGCATTAGCTCTCGGACACGATTTTGCGCATCTTCTTTAGTGTAATGAAAATCAATCACCTGAGCTTGAAAAGCAAGAGAGATTCTTCTATTCGGATCAATGGAAGCTGCATCGACCCTCTCGATTGCGCCACCTCCAATAGAATGATCTACATCAATCATTCTTAATAATACGTCCCCTTTGTATCCTGAATGCGTAGAACCGAGAGGAAAAATACTACCTTTGAAAAATTGTTTGCCATCCTTTATTCCAATAAGTTTTTTTGGATTCATTGAAGATTTGTAATTCTCATCTGCAAGATATTCGGGGATCTTAATCGTTTCTCCTGTTTTCAAAGCTTTCAGAAAATAACTTACCGCTAGCCTTGTCAACGCCATATCCATGGTGAGAGTCCCTTCCTTATGAGGAACTGAGATAGCTAGAGGATTAGTACCCATTCTAACTTCTCCTCCCGCACCTTTCGTATAATCTAATCCATTTGGGTCGTCACCCATTGGTTTGACAATTGCTGCAGTAGTACAAGTTACTGTTCCTATTAAATCGCCGTCTTCAGCAATCTTTGAGCTCCATACACCAGCAGCCCCGAAATGATTAGCATTTTTTACCACAACTTTTGCAATTCCCAAGTTTCTAGCGATTTTTTTGACTAAATCAACTGCTATTAATGAGGAGATATGGCCTGGAGCGTATTTGGCATCAATTACGGCTAAAGTTGGATACTTCTGTGGTAATATTATTGGTTCTGCTTGAGGTTCCACTAAAGCAAATAAAGCTGATCTTTTTACTGCTTCTTCTAAACCTAATCCCCCCGCCAATCCATGTGAGAAAATGCCCCTCTTATCAGCTTCAAGTAATGCAAATGCTGTAGCTTTTGCTGCCTTTTTTGGATAACCACTTTTCATTAATACCTTAACTGCAAACTTCTGAACACTTTCTACCCTATAATGGTCTCGGGCTTCTTTCAATCGTTCCTACTTCCAGAAAAGAAGAAAAATCATAACGTGTGATTTTTATTGAAGAGATTTTAAATCACTGTCTTATTTTTGCGATTTCCTTTTGAATCTCCTGGATCAATTTATCATAAGGGCACAAAAGACATATGTTAATGTTGTCCATATCTTGAAAGGCATCAATATTGAACTGTGAACTCTGATCAATTAATTGGGGTAATCCGGCAGGGATGTATACAATCCCTTTACGGATTAGCCTGAATATTTCTTTTAAGATAGCTTTTTTTTCTTTTAGAGTACGAATACCCAAGAGATTTAAAATAAAACGTAAATTCTGAGTGTCTGTATCTTTAAAGGATAATAGTATAAGAGCACGGTCAGCCAATTGACTCATTTCTGACTCAGAAATCGTTAATTCATGTTGAAAATTGTTTTTTCCTTCTTCCATGATGATTTCTCACGAACTTGATTTCTTATCAATAAAAAGCAGTCTAACTGACCAAATACTAATTAGAGCTGTTCTTTAAATTCACATAAAAGACTAGCTAGAGAGAATGTCCTAATAACAGCAAACATCGTTAGAGGGCGATTGTGCTTTAAAGCTTGTTAAAATAGAAAAATCGATTGGTAATTAACGTAATCAGGATTCAAGTAACTTCCCATTATTATCTAGAAATAATGATTTTCTATACTTATATTCATGTGGAGGATTATCTGGATAAAAGGTAAATTCAGTTTCAACATAAACTGTATATTCATAGATGATTCTCCATAATTCTTCATTGTCAGATTCAATTTTCTCGGGTTTGTTTACTTGGTCAATTCTATAACTCTTATATCCAAGATGCCCGCTCCCACCTACTTGTTCTCCAAGATCTTCATCTTGACATATTTTATTATTTACAATTTCCCTAATTTCTTGTTCAGAAAACATTATGTTCATCTTAGGATGGATTGCTCTATTTCTTCCCAATGAAGAATAAGTGAGATGCCGATGTTGATCCTGTTTTCCTCACTCTTTCTTTTAATGATTCTCCTTCCTCCTTCAATTTGCTATAATCAGGATGTTTTGTCAATTTGGATAATCGCTGAAGCTCTTTGTCGATTTCTTTAATTGCGAAGTTAATGATTTGTTCATTCTTTGGATCTTCGCAATTGAATTTTTCATCACAGAATAAGCACTTAACATAATGAGTGGACTCCACTGCTATTAACTCCCTCAAACTTAAATTTGCAACTATTTTATATAAATCAGACTTCTGAAATGTGAAATTATGTGGTTTATTAAGCAAATTATCGATTTTTGAACCCCAATGATGTTGATCAATCTCAGTAATCTGTGCTTCTGTTTGTATTCCATCCCGAAATGATTCTTGAATAATAAAATAACCATTAGGTTTTAAGACTCTTCTCATTTCTGTTAATACTTTATCTACGTTTGTTAAGTGATGCAACGAATGTGAGATTGCCACAGTATCAAAGGAATTTGAGTCAAAAGTTAAATTTTCAGCATTCATCTCTACAAACTCAGCAGGTTTATCTTTAAACTTCTCCTTTATTGAAGCAAGATCTTTAAATTCAATATCAATGCCGATAAAGGTGTCATAATCTTTTAACGTTTTTATTAAAGTGTTGATAAAGTCACCCTTTTGAGTTGCAACATCAAGGACTTTCCCACCAGAAATTACTTCCAATCCCTTCAGAATATCTCTCGCTCCAGAATTT
>JBHLPQ010000130.1:0-10643 GCA_048939265.1 Promethearchaeota archaeon | reverse complement strand
GATATTCCACTACCGACAATATTATCATTGTTTGAGTATCGAAATTCAATTAATTTCTCAATATCATCCTTTGTAAATGGCTTCAAGATATAATTAGGAGTTTCAAAGTTTAAGGAATCAACTGGAATTGCATATTGAATAGCAGTCTGGATTCTTTTTATTTTTGCAATTTTCTGTTTTTTGAAGAACTCATGAACTTGGGTATATTTTTCAAGATAACTATGTGTGGCAATTGCGATTTCTGGATACTTTACCTTTGCAAAGGAATAAATCGCTTCAAATAGCATGTTTGAGGTAATATCATTTCTATACTCCTTTATTATCAGAGGATAATCTAGATAATTAGTATCTACATATCCACGACTTTCACCATATCCACAAATATTTCCCATTGGGTGAATAAGAAATTTAATATGTCCAGGCGTGAATATGGGAATTCTTGCATGAATTGTTTTGATATTTTCTGCCGTAAGGGATGCAATTTCAGGTTCTATTTCTTTCATTACCTTGTTAAAAATAAAAGCTTGCGATTCTTCATCACCTTTAGTAAAATCTCTTATTAAGAAGTCTTGGTGATTCATTTTTCTTTCTCCTTTGTTTATAATTGAGTACTTCTAATAACATAACGTTTCAAGATTCTTTTGAAGCGTGTGGAAATTTATTTCAAGTTTAATTTGAATCGTAAAATCTGATATATAGTTTTCGAATGTGGCTAGCTATAAAGCATAAAATTCCAGTAACAGATTTTACGTCTCTTAAAGAGTTAAATAATCAATTAGTGATCTTAAAATGACAGAGAACCAAATCTTAATTAATCATTGGGATAAAATCCCCGCTTTCGCATACATAGATGTCCCTAAGGATAAGTATTATTCACATCCAGTAAGAAGTGAAATTGTAGGGCTATTTAGAGAAGGAATAGAAGAGATGACTTCAGAGGGGAAATCACAAGTGCGACACGCGCTAAATGTAACCGAAATTAAAGAATTGTTAGAGAAAAGAAAGGATATTGTTATGAGTACAACTAATCTTTATTTTCATCTAGATGTCTTAGAAGAGGTTGGATTAACCAAGGTCGTTGCAACGTTACAAAAAGGGCCCCACGGACGGAACAAGGTGAAATATTTTGGACGTGTAGCACGAAACCTTTTTGTTGGAAGTGAAACAATAAGTCTCGCGAGTTATACAAAACGATTCGAAGAATTCGAAAAGCTAGCGAATTTCTTAGAATTATCACTTCCAGAGGGATATTCAAAGCTACCACAAAAATTGTTAGACATAAAACAGGATTATTACAGGGTGTTAGGTACCTGGTTAGTAAATCATGAAGACTTAATCGCAAAAGAAAAGCTGGATATGGGGGCCCTATACGATTTTCTAAAAATGATTAATGAGATTAATCCGAAATACAATGAGCTTTTCAAAGAAGTCTTTACTCTTCTACAAAACCAAATCTCAGGATTGTGATATTTACAATAATGGAAGGTTCTAGAAGATGCAGAATTATAAATTTCCCCCAGAAAAAGCTATTAATCTTGCTTATGGATAGTTCTACGCTTATGGATTAGGATAGTCGCTATCGCACCACTGAATAAAAGGATAAATCCCTCTAATCCGATTGCTATTAAGTAAAATGCAACAGGGGTTGTGGGAGATGTATTGTGCAATAGTAATAAAACAGCTACGCTTACAAGGATAAGTATTCCAGAAAAAACCACTCCATATCCAATACCTAGGTTAAACGAATCAGAAATCTTTTTCATCAGTCATCACTTAATTTATGCTTTGGAAGAAATGGCAAACCAATAAGAAAATGAATACTGCTTTTTAAAGATTGATCTTTTCCAAGCAATCGCAATACCTTGTCGAAAAATTATAACACAAATTTTTGGATGCCTTTAGAAAATGCACATAACCCTCACACCAGACTTAAAAAAAGCGTACCCAGAATCTATGTTTGGAAGCTTAATTGTTAGAGAAGCTCCTAATAAAAAGGAACACGAGGCATTGGAAACACGAAAACGAGAGTTAGAACAACAGATCCGGGAAGCTACAGGGGAAGTAAAAGACTTTGAGATGATTCGCTATTATAATAGCTATTTCAGGACGTGGAAAAAAACATACACATACCCGATTGAGTACCAGATAAACACAATAAGGAAAGGGAGACAATTACCACAAGTTTCAGTGTTGGTGGATAGTATGTTTATTGCAGAACTCAATAATATGATTTTAACTTCTGGTCATGATCTTGATGGAATACAAGGGGATCTTGCGTTTGATATTTCGAGGGGAAATGAGCAGTATTTGAAAATTAATGGTAAAGAACAGGATTTGAAGAAAGGGGATATTTTTCTTAAAGATGAGGAAAGTATTCTCGCTTGCATTCTATTTGGTCCTGCTAGAAGAACTTCGATTTCACAAAAAACGAAGAATGCTTTGTACTTTGCTTGGTGCCCCCAAAGAATCAATGAAGCTCAAGTCAAAACACACTTGAACGAGATTCTGATAAATGTCAAGAAATTGTATCCGAATGTTACATCTGAGGTTTATTTAACTCATTAAATGATCAGAGAAGATGAGTTCAATGGTAGAAAAGTACCCATTTATTCCCTATCACCTTCAAACTTATTCTGAAGACGAGATGATTAAAAGATCTCTTGAAATGGTTAATTTGGCCAGTTCTCGAAGATCCATAAGAGGTTTTTCAGATAAACCCTTCCCTCGGGTTATTTTAGAAAATATTATTAGATCTGCTGGTACTGCACCATCAGGAGCCAATAAGCAACCTTGGACATTTGTGATTGTCAGTGACTCTGATCTAAAACGTAAGATCCGAGAGGCTGCAGAATCAGAAGAAAGAGAATTTTATGAACACAAAATTTCCGATGAATGGCGTAAAGATTTAGCTCCATTAGGTACTAGTTGGGAAAAACCATTTTTAGAAGTCGCTCCTTATTTGATAGTAGTCTTTCAACAAAAATACCGTTTGGGTGAGAACAATATCAAACTCAAGAATTATTATGTAACAAAAAGTGTTGGAATTGCTGTTGGAATGCTTATTCTTGCTATTCATAATGCAGGCTTAGCAACATTAACTCATACACCTATCAGTATGAATTTTCTACGAGATCTCTTGGGTCGGCCTGAGAACGAGAAAGCATTTGTTATTATGCCTGTTGGATATCCAAAAGAAAACGTTGAAGTCCCAGATATAAAAAGAAAACCCCTCTCCGAGATTTTAATCTGGAAATCTTAAATTTTTGATTAAATTGGTTGCAAAGATGAATATTAAAAATACTCAAGATATCGAAAACCTCCTTAGGATGACCCATGCTTCAGCTGCCATAGGTACAGCATTAGAACTGGGTTTGTTCTGGCAGCTTACTGAAAAATCACTTGAAATAAATGATATCTCTCAGAAATACAACATTCCATATGATCGTTGTAAATATTGGTTGGCACTTCTCCGTGAACTAGGCTTACTTAACTGCCAAGGTGGAAAATATACCCCCTCTTCTCTCGCACGTACGGCGATCCTAAAAGCATATAGCTTTGAAACTTGGAGTTTTTTAGCCCAAGAGATACGAGAGAGATACCCCACTATCATAAATCTCCCAATAAACATAACCCATCCTACCTCGGTGTGGGAAGCTCAGAACATCATACCTCCCAATTATATCACGCAAATGAAAAATGACGCCACACGAGCAGAACGATTTACTCGAATGTTGTATGAACTTCACCTTTCGTTAGGTTCTAGAATAGCAGAACATTTAGATTTAACAGACGTAAAACTGCTAATGGATCTAGGAGGCGGATCTGGAGTGGTTTCATTTGCTCTCTTAGAGCGAAATCCCAATCTAAAGGCAGTTGTAGTAGACATAGAGAATGTCTGTAATGTTGGTAAAGAAATAGCGAATACTACACAGGTAGCAGATCGAATTTCTTACCATGCAGCTGATTTCGTTCAAGATGACCTCCCCAGTGGTTTTGATATGATCCTGGAATGCGATATCGGGGTTTATACTGAGGATCTATTTAAAAAAGTATGGAATTCCTTGAATAAAGGAGGAAAATTCGTGATAGTTACAAATACTAATGAACAGGGGGCATGGGTGACTTATAAGGAGAATAGACCCTCTCTCTTCTGGTACTTGAACGTTTTTTCTGAATCACTAACTGTGTCAAAATTCTCATTATCCTCTTTTAAAGACGTTAAAACTCATCTCATTAACGCAGGATTCCACGATGTCTTAGAAAAGGTACAAGAGGATGGTATTGTCTTCTTTCACGCTATCAAGTAATTTGTGAACGTCATATGATCATAGAAGAGTATAATGCTAAGACTCTAATGCGAAAAAGTACACCTTCACTTTTTTCTTGGTCTGAACACTATCTAAATCCTTATCAGGGGTGCTACCACGATTGTCAATATTGCGATGGGAAATCTGAAGTATATCATATGCATGAAGACTTTGGTGATCGGATTCGGGTCAAAAAGAATGCTCCCCATTTACTTGAACAGTTTTTAAAAAAACAAGGAATGATTACTGGTTCTACTCTAGATGTTCATTTAAAATTAGGAAAAAGGTATCCCAAACCAAAATTTGTTCTATTTATTGGAGGAGGTGTGTGTGATGTTTATCAACCCGCAGAGAAACAGGTGAAGATGACCCGAACCTTATTACGCCTTGCACAGGTTTACAACGTTCCTGTACAGATTCTAACAAAGAGTGCACTTGTTTTAAGAGATCTCGATATTTTTAAAGAAATAAATGAAAATACTTATGCTGGAGTGAACTTTAGTATTACCTTAGCAGATGAGAATGCTCAAAAAATTTTTGAACCCCGTGCAAGTACAACTACTGAGCGTTTCAAAGCAATTCAGAAACTAAGGGAAGAGGGGATTCATTCAGGAATATATTTTTACCCTCCCCTCCCGTTTATTGGGGATACAGATGAGAATATGTTAGCCATCTTCCAAATGGCAAAGAAAACTAGCGCAGAATTTGTTTATGTGTGGTCTTTGACCTTAAAACCTGGAAGAAACAAGGAAAGTTTCTTTCGAACAATTCAAGAGCATTACCCTCATCTTCTATCTAAATATCGTCAATTATATGGTAATAATAACAAATATGGCACACTAGATCATTCCCAATTAAAAAAATTCAACCTCATCTATCCAGAGATCAAAGCATTTAAGTACAACTATGAGTTCGGGCTTCCTTACACTCCAAGGCGCTATATTCCACAAGGTCGGATTGAGAATAATCTCCGACTTGTTGAGGTCTTGAGGAAAGCTGCGTATGTCAATGCAAATATTATTCAAGGAAAGTCTTCCCACGAAACGTACCAGTTGAATCAAGCAGCAGGATTGTTAGAGAACCATTCAGAAGACATTTTTAAAATGGATAAGAGCGAATTTAAGAGACTTAACGTTCCAACCGCTGCCCACCCCTATATTATTGATTTCTTCTTAAACAAAAAAAGCACTTTGCTTGAAACACTTGAAGAAAAAGCGTACAATGAAGTGTTAGAAAAACTAGACAAATTGACATAATTTTTTGGTAAAATATGAGCTTATACTTCTATGTCTATTCTATCTGCTTCTTTTAAAACATACAATGCGTCGATTGTTAGCCATTCGTTCATTTTTCGTCTATTGGTCTCTCCCCAGACAACTGGAGAAAAACGCGACTTTTTATTCCTTACATAATTCATTTGTTCTGCAGGAAATCCCCCCTCGGGTAATTGCTTGGATTCAAGTAGCTGTAAAGCATCTTCACACCTAGGATCTTTTATTCTACCACATTCAGCTATCACTTTCAATCCAAATAAGAAATTATACATCCAATATGAGGGGTATGATAATTTTATCCATTTAGTATCAATGATTTTCTCGGAATTCAGTTTTTTGTAGAGTTTTCTTTTCAAGAATAATTCTGATGCTTGATCGATTGCCTTTTTTGCCTTGGGATCCTTAGTTTTTCTCTCAAAAGCGTTTAATGCTCTTAACGGGATTGCACTCTCATGGTAAGATGAATTTATGGCTTGAGGATTAACATCACAATTCCATCCGCCATCTTCCCACTGATAAGTTTGCAATCGGTCAGCTAGAATGGAACATTCCTCCCATACTTGTTCAGCTAACCCCAATGATATGATTGAAAATAACCCATTACCCTCTTGAGAAGCACAAAACCTTTTACGGCCATTAATTGATTTCTTAGTTGCCCATCGTTTCTCACTTAATAACCAGTTCAACTCAAGCTGAATGCTTGGGAGTAATTCTTGATCTCCTGGAGGATACCCTATATCCGCCAAGTCTGCTAATACCCAATGAATTCCTTCCCATTTTTTATAGACACGCCCCTCTCCGATTTTTTTTGTTTTATACAACTGTTCCTGAGCTGAGAGGGCGTGTAATAATCCTGAGATCACAGGTGACCTTTCTTTAATCGTAGATGTGATTTCTTGAACTTCAGGGCTTTCATAATCGTGTTCTAGTAAACGTAGATACACCTTTAATTGGATAGCAGGATCTTTTGAAGCCAATAATTTCCTGACGACTTCTTGTGTTTTCATATTGTCACATCAATCAGATTTATTCTTGCCAGTAAATAGAATAATCATCCCAGGTTTGAATGACACTCTGTACCTCCTCCAGATCCAGGTAGTTGTGAATTAATACCTCCCGCTGTAATTCTATTGGTAACATGTGGTGATACCTTTCATAGATGAATTTTTCAGATTGATCATATAATTGATGCAATTCATTTGTTGACACACTTTCTATTAGATTATATAAGTCACTATATAGCGAATTAATGTTATTATAGCTATTGGTTTCAAATTGAACTACATGGACTGGAAGGTGGGGATCAGTTGCTGTTACAGGTTCAGGTTGAACCCAATGGATACCTAAGGTGTCGGGGCCCAAAAATTTCAAGATACGAAGAAGGGTTCTAAATGGTGCGGAACCCATCCACGGTAACAGGCTATATCTGGTTTTTGATTCTTGTAATAGAACTTTCTTATCTAATTGCTGCTCTTTGGCGAATAATCGGCCTTCCTCTAGACGAAGTCTAGCAGATCTCTGGAGAAATGAATATATGTTGTCTTCAAAGAGAGAGCGACGCATCCGTTGGACTACTCTGGTATGAACAGGAGCTAATCTACCTGGCCATACATATAATGGTTTATCAGTTATTTTTTCAGCCATCATAAGTTTTTGTTTGGGAAAAGCTTGAGTTATTCGATAAGGATACCCTCCAATTAATAATTGGTCCCCTGGCTCTAGAAGCTGCTCGATATGTCCAATTTCTTTAGTTCCTTCTTTGACTGAATAGTCGACTGCATAGTCTCGAAATACAGCATAAAATCTGTAATTTCTGACAATTTTCTCCCCAGCTAATCCGAGAATTAATCCTCCATCCTGAACCTGTTCTATATACTCATTTTGGATAAGATGATTCAAGAGTATACGAAAATCAGATTGAGTAATATTCTTGAAAGGAGAAAGTGACAGTACTCTTTTAGCTAATCCTTGTGGAGAAAGTTCACCTAAGGAAGCCAAAATCGACATTGTTTGATGGAATAGAATTGAAAATGGTTTTTTAAGTGGAATTGCGGGTTCAATCCACCGTTCATCAAGATAGAGCTCAACAACTGCAATGGCTTGCAACAACCGATAAGGAAGTTGATATGCAAGAGGTGTACGTGGAGTTTTAGGATTCTCTGAAATGGCAAAAAACATCTCGGATGCATTGTTTACTCTCCCAGATCGTCCCAAGCGTTGAACAAACGTAGTCACTGCATGAGGGCTGTCTACATGAACGATCCTTTCAACATCAGAGATATCTATGCCTAGCTCGAGTGTCATAGTGGCAGCAACAACATGAGGAACCCCATTTTTTTCTTTTAAGAACTCCTCTGCATCTTCTCGTAACAATCCAGCAATACATGAGTGGTGAGAGTGGTAAACATCAGGGAGACCTTTTGATTCAGCGATTTCTCGCAGCCCGTGTGTTACTAGTTCAGTTCTCTCTCTATCATTCTGGAATATGATACATTTTCTTCCTAAAATTAAATCAAAGATCCATCTATGTGAAGGGAGGTCAAGGCCACGTGGTGGAGGTTGCCCTCTCATCTTTGCTCGATACCAAGTGGTTTCTGTAAAGTGTTCAATACCAAGTCGAAGGCTTTTTGAGGGTTCATTGGTTATCGGTGTAACAACTGGAATATTAGTACCTGACGCTAGCCACTGTTCTGCATAGGAATAATCACCAAGAGTGGCGGAGAGTCCTATCCGTCTTGGTGTATTTTGGTTAAATTCCTGAAGACGTTCGAGCTGACAAATAACTTGTCTTCCCCTATCTGATAGTTGTGGCATAAACGCATGCACTTCATCAATAATGATGAATCTTAAGTCACCAAAGAGTCTGCGTAAATCAGCAGTGCGATTAATCAATAAGCTTTCCAATGATTCCGGCGTGATCTGTAATAATCCGCTTGGATTTCGAATTAACTTGGCTTTATGGCTTTGTGAGACGTCTCCGTGCCATCGCCATACTTTTATGTCCGCTTCTCGGAGGAGATCTTCCACTCGCTGAAACTGGTCATTAATGAGCGCCTTTAAAGGTCCGATGTATAAAACACCAATACTTGCGGAAGGATTTTGATCTAGGAGAGTTAAAATAGGAAATAATGCCGCTTCGGTCTTCCCACTGGCTGTTCCGGTCGCTAGTAGGAGGTGATGGGGAGTGTCGAAAATAACTTTACACGCTTCTTCTTGGATTGGTCGAAAGACCTCCCATTGTTGCTGATAAATCCACTCTTGAATCCACGGGGCAAGACGATAGAACATAGTCAAACTCTTTCCTGATGCGATGAGATCTTCCTTAAGTAGTATTATTGTCATTCCTCAATTGAGTATCACCTAAGATTACAAGGATTCTACTCTTTATCTTCATCATTGGTTCGTTTAGGACGATTCCAAGTATCTTTAGCATAGGAAGTTTGGCTGATTGCACTATCTTTTGCAGTAAAATCATAACCAACCTTAGCTATGAGTAAAGAACTTGATTCTGGTGGAGCCATCCAGTTAATACTCCATTCCCCGTTTTTGTCAACCCGTACCTCTGCGTCAGGTAAATCGCCGAGAAGATTATGATCAATCTCAATAATATCCTGATAAGCTCCAGTCATCGCTATTACAAAGTAACTTTCATTTAATTCATTTAAAGATGACACAGGTATTCCTTGCAGTTTAATATTTGTGTTTTTCAGCGCTAACGGAAACCCATCTTGTGTAAAGAGATTTTCAGAACCGTTTTTTGTAGTAAATATTGAAATTTCACCATCAGAATCGCAGGTGACATCAACTATTCTAACAATTGTTTCAGGTTTTTTATCCAAATTTTCTATAGGAAAAATCGGAAAATATTGATTAACTAGTACATGATCACAAACAGAATTAAAAACAGAAAAATTACAAATCGTGAGTGTCTCTGCTCTTGTTATCAAATCTCTTAAGTTAGGATCGAACAATTGTTGATCAAATTTAGCTTCTGAGAAAATAGACGCTATTTTTTTTCTAAATTTCCTCCTAATTTGACCAATCATTGATTCATGTAGTTTTAGTGTCGTAATATCTCCTGCTAAGGTTCGGTCTCTGGCATCAAGGCCTAGAAACTTTGTCCATAATTCACTCCATGAGTCAAAAGTTAAGATTTCTTCTATTTTTTCCATCCATTCCCCATAAACCTCCTTGTTCATCAATGGTACTTTTGGAAAAATGTCTTTAACCTCTAATATTTGTACAACAACCATAGAAGATAGTGCTGTTATTGCTCTTCCAGCTTCAATGAGTATATCTGGTTGATGTTCAACAGTATTAGCCTCTTTAATTCCTACAATTATATTTCGAGCATATTCTTCAAAAGTATCCCGATGATCTTTTGTCATTAAACCCTGATAATCAATAGGTAATCCACCACCGAAATCTAATATGCTTAAATCATCATAACCCTTCTCTCGAAGATAATTATAGAAAATTGTCAGATATCTCCCAAGCTCTTTGAAATCTTCTATTGAGGTTATTTGAGAACCGATGTGACCATGAAGGGCGTGAATTAGGTTCTTTTTTCCTATTTGTTCTAAATAGCTAATAGCTTCTTCTAATTCTGCAATTGAAAGGCCAAATTTTGAGTTTCTACCAGCTGAATAAGCCCAATGCCCGCTTGAAGGGATCATTGGTTTTATTCGGAGACAAAGTTTTACATCAGATAGATCTGGTGCGATTTCAAAGAGCGTTCTTAATTCTCGCATTGATTCAATTGAGATGATGATATTATACCCCTCTAGTGATTTTTTAACTGCCAAAGCGAGATAATCAACATCCTTAACACCATTAAGCATGATCAAATGATCCTTTTTCTCCTTTAATTCAAACAAGCAGATTAAGAATTCCGCTTTTGTGCCTGCTTCAAGACCATATTTACTGATTTTAGTATCTAAAACAGCCTTAATTGCGTGATTTTGTTGATTTACTTTAACAGGATAGACTGCAGAAAATATTCCTTCATACTTAAGATCTATGATAGCTGTTTCAAATGATTGATAAATTTTATTAATTTGAT
>JBHLPQ010000017.1:4291-35081 GCA_048939265.1 Promethearchaeota archaeon | reverse complement strand
TACTTTCTCAATCCTTATACTTAAATCATTGGTGACAAGATTATAGTTTTCATTGTAAATTTGTTAGTTGAGAGAATAAATAATGAGTATGAAAAAGACAAATGCTTTAAATGGATTGAGTGCTCCTTATAGACATGGTGTTTGCATATGACAAATTCTTTCAATGAAGTTAATGATCAATTAACAGAAATTCAACAGAATCTAACCCAAGCCGTAAACATTGCAAAAGAGGTTCCCGCTAAAGTTAGTCAGTTACTTGAGGAGAAGAAGGAACTAGAGGATCAACTGGAAGAATTAAAAAGGATGAATACTGAATTCAAAAATAGGATTGCCACTCTTGAGCACAAGCTTACGGGACAGCAAGCTGAATCTGAGAAGAAATTAGAAACCAGTGAGAATAGAATTGTTTCTCTTCAAAGGGAACTTGACCTTACTAAAGACGATATTGACAAGCTTAAAGATCAATTAAAAGCGAAAGATGATAGAATTCATATTCTTGAATCTCAAAATGAAGAATTAAAAACCACTATAAGACAACAATCTAGCTAAACCAGTAGTTAGAATCTGGAAGTCTAGAATTGTGAAAGTCGCCTTCGTTTCTGACATGCATGGCAATTTAGAGGCACTTACCACAGTTTTTCAAGACATAGATAACAAACCTGATATTAATTTTATCTGCTGCACAGGGGATATTGTGGGATATTATCCTCATCCGTTAGAATGTATTGATATGGTTAGAAAGTCATGTAAACATGTTATTAAAGGGAATCATGATGAGGTTGTAACTGATATAAACTTTGATAGGAAAAAGTCATGGTTTAATCCTATTGCAGCAGCAGCATTGACTTGGACGCGAGAAAAGTTATTAGAGAATGATGCAGCAACTCATTACCATTATCTTGAATCCTTACCTGAAAATAAGGAGATAACGATTGAAGAAAGAAAAGTTCTAATTGCTCACGGAACACCGGAGAAAAAATGGGATTATTTTCTTTATCCATTTTGGCTTAATGAACCTCCTCCTGAACAGAAAGTAATGCTTGGAAAGTGGCTTAAAATATGGGATCTTGTTATAATAGGTCATACTCACCAAGCTTTTATTTATAAATATCGTAACAAGGTTGTTTTAAACCCTGGTTCGGTTGGTCAACCACGTGATGGAAATCCTAAAGCCAGTTACGCGATAGTGGAGATTAACAAATCAAATATCAAAGCAGAAATTATCCGCCTAGATTACGACATTAAAAAAACTTGTAAAGCCCTTCTAGAGGCAAATCTACATCAATATCTCTGTGATAGATTGATTTCTGGGAATTAGACCGAGTCATAAAAAGTTCTAAATCTTAATGAGCATAGATATATTTGAAAATGAATTCTAAACTGTTTCCTGCATTTTTCTCGAGGGAGAATACGAAAAAAATCTGTAAATATTGTCTGTAAGAGGTAATTTCTTTAGAAAAAACTTAAAAGTCATTTTGTCGTAATTCTAACAGAATGAAATTCTATTTTATTGTTTTAAAATGACGATTTTTTAGATATTTCTTGAAATAGGGTACTCGGTGTTAGATTTTGTCTGGAGAATATGACGCAAGTAGTATACAGGTTCTAGAGGGACTTGAAGCAGTTCGGCGACGTCCAGCGATGTATATCGGAAGTATTGATGAATATGGGCTTCATCACCTTGTATGGGAGATCGTCGATAATTCAATCGATGAAGCAATGGCTGGAGTTTGTGATAAGATAACTGTTATATTGGGCCAGACCGAGCATGGTTTTGAGTCAGTTACCATTCAAGATAATGGTCGTGGAATACCAACAGAACCTCATCCTCATTACGATATGTCATCCCTAGAACTTGTGACAACTCGTCTACATTCAGGAGGGAAATTTGACCATTCTTCTTATAAGGTAAGTGGTGGCCTCCACGGTGTTGGAATTGCTGTAGTAAATGCATTATCTAGCTGGATGCAGGTTAAAGTCAGAAGAAATAGTGGACCAATTTTAATGCAAGAATACGTTCGAGGAGAAACCATTTCTCACGGATTGATTGAAGTGAAAGAAAAATGGAAAGACAAAGCAGGTACTCATATAACATTCATCCCCGATCATGAGATATTTGAAGCAGTGCATTTCGATATAACTACTATCAAAAATCGTCTCCGTGAGCTTGCATTTTTAAACAAAGGTTTAACCATTACCTTAATAGATAATCGTAAACCAAAAGTTGAATCAGAGGGGAGTTTGGAACAGGAAAAGGAGGATACATGGAGCTATCATTACGATGGTGGGATACAAGCTTATGTTGAACAATTAGCACCAAATCGTTCACATGAAGATATCCCTTATTTTGATGAAACAATCGAAACGACGCAAGTTGAAGTAGCCTTGGCTTATGATAGATCAGAACGAGATTTAGTTCATACTTTCACGAATAATATCAATACTCGACATGGGGGGACTCACTTATCTGGGTTTAAATCAGGTTTAACTAGAGCAATAAATTCGTATGTTTTAAAGAATGAACACCTTATCAGGAATACTCATTTAAAGAAAGAATTAAAGGAAAAACGTTCAATTTTCACTGGAAATGATGTGCGAGAGGGACTAATCGCTGTAGTTTCAGTAAAAGTTATGAATCCACAGTTTGAAGGACAAACGAAGAGCAAACTGGGTAATAGTGAAGTTAAGGGAATTGTCGAGCGCTGTAGTTACGAAAATATTTTGAAATTCCTTGAAGAACATCCTGATAGTGCGAAAGAAATAATCGATAAATGTGAGCAAGCAGCCACTATTCGAATGAAATTTAGACAAATACGTGAGGCTGTTAAGAAAACTCAAGCTAAAGGAACAGGAAAGCTTGTTGATTGTTCAGAAACAGATTCTAGTAAGCGTGAACTTTTTCTTGTAGAAGGAAACTCTGCAGGAGGTACTGCTATAGAGGGAAGATTTAGTGAATTTCAAGCAATTCTTCCTCTACGAGGGAAAGTGATAAATGTTGAAAAAGCAAGATTAGAAAAGGCAATGCGTAATAAGGAAATACTTGAGATAATAAGAGCAATTGGGGCGGGTTATCGGGAGAACTTCCAGATTGAGAACGTGAAATATCACAAAGTTATTCTATTGATGGATGCCGATATCGATGGACATCACATTGTTTGTCTTCTCTTGACGTTTTTCTTTCGATATATGCCAGAATTAATTGATGAAGGATATTTATTTATTGCTCAACCACCGTTATATCGGATTAAGAAGGGGAATAAAGAGGTTTACGTTATTTCTGACCAGGAAAAAGACCGAATTGTAGATGATTGGGGGAAAAATGTTGAAATAAGCCGATTTAAAGGATTAGGAGAAATGAATCCAATCCAATTACAGGAAACTGTCATGGATCCAAAAAATCGCACCTTATTACAAGTTAGTCGTGAGAATATTATTGAAGCAGAACACATCTTTAATACGTTAATGGGGGACAATGTACCTCCTCGTCGTGAATTTATCGAATCTCATGCCTTAGAAGTGGAGAATCTAGATATTTAAACTGGAAAGTTGGATGATAATGAGTAGTAACATCAAATTAGTCCCCATAGAACGAACGATGTCAAAAAGTTACCTAGAGTATTCTATGTCAGTAATTACAAGCAGAGCTCTACCACATGTGCGAGACGGCCTTAAACCTGTTCATCGTCGTATCTTATGGGCCATGCACAATCTAGGATTAGTACACAATAAACCTCCCCGAAAATGTGCTCGAACTATAGGTGAAACTCATGCAAAATATCATCCCCATGGAGAAACAGCTGTATATGATGCTTTAGTAAGGATGGCTCAACCTTTTTCTCTACGTTACCCTTTAGTTGAGGGACAGGGTAATTTTGGAAGTATGGATGGACAATTAGCAGCAGCTCAACGATATACGGAAGCACGTATGCAAAGAATCACTATTGAGATGTTAAGAGATATTGAAAAAGACACAGTTGATTTTACAGACAACTTTGATGGATTAGATAAAGAACCAGTCATTCTTCCAGCTAGGATTCCTCAGCTTCTAATTAATGGAGTGATGGGTATTGCAGTTGGTATGGCTACATCTATGCCGCCCCATAATCTCTCTGAAGTTTTAAATGGAGTCATTGCTACAATTAAAAATCCAGATATAACCATTGATGAATTGATGAATTATATTCCTGGACCAGATTTTCCTACAGGAGGAGTAATTTTTGGAACATCTGGGATAAAACGTGCATATCATACTGGTAATGGTCATGTGATTTTACGAGCAAAATATGAAGTTCTGGAGAAAAAAAATAAAACACAAATAGTAATTACAGAGGTGCCTTATCTAGTTAAACGCCAAGATACGGTTGAACAAAGAGGTCTAGTTGATATAATTGGACGAATGAAAGATTCTGGCAAGCTTCCAGAAATTGGTAAAGTGAAAAACGAATCAAACATAATTCACGGAACAAAAATTGTAATTAATCTTAAAAAAGCAGCCAATCTTGATTTAGTATTGAATCGCTTGTTTAAATACACACCAATGCAAATTTCATACTCTATAAAAAATATGGCGCTTGTAGACGCTCGTGTAGGGAATGAGACTCGGTTTAGACCTAAAAACCTTAATTTAAAAGAGCTAATAACTCAATTCATTGATCATAGACATGAGATAGTAGTTCGTCGTACAAAATTCGAGCTTAAAAAGGCTCAGGAACGAGCCCACATTCTAGAAGGGAGGAAAATCGTTGTAGACAACCTAGATGAAATTTTATCCTTAATTCGAGGTTCTGAAACAGCAGCAAAAGCTCAAGAGGCGTTAATCACCCAATTCTCACTCTCAGAAATTCAAGCTAAGGATATTTTATCCCTTCCTTTGAGAAGTTTGACTCGATTTGATCGCCAAAAAATCATAACAGAATATAATGAAATTTTAAAGGCAATTGAAGAGTATAAAGTTATTTTGGCGAGTGAAGATCGGATATACGGGATTATTATTGAAGAGTTGGATGAAATTAAAGGAAAATATGGGGATCCAAGACGAACAGAGATTTTACCAGACGATTCAGATTGGACTGGAAAAACTGAAGAAGATTTCATTCCGAAGGAAGATGTTGTAATTACTCTAACACAAAATGGGTATATCAAATCAATATCAGCAGAAGTTTATTCCGCTCAACATCGAGGAGGAAAGGGAATTAAATCAATGGAAATTGGAAAGGATGACTTTCTAAAAGAAATGATAATTGCTTCGACCCATGATAGTATCCTTTTCTTTACAGTCAAGGGGAGAGTCTATTCCGTTCGAGGGTATCAAATCCCACTATCTAAACAAAGGGTAACGAAAGGCGTCAATATTGTAAATCTAATAAAAATTGAGAAAGATGACGAAATCGAAACTTTAATACCAGTCTCAGATTTCGATGAGAGTCACTTTTTAGTGTTAGCAACTAAAAATGGGCTTGTAAAGAAGACTCCTCTTGGTGATTATGCAAATATTCGTTCTACAGGTATTATAGCGATTCAACTTCGAGACCAAGATATGATTGTTGGTGTTAAAGTCACTGATGGAACTAAAGATGTTATATTGGCAACACAGAAGGGTAAAGCAATACGCTTTTCTGAAACAGAAGTTAGAGCTGTGGGTCGAAGTAGTATCGGTGTCTTGGGAATTCAGTTAAGACCTGAGGACTCTGTTGTAGATATGGCAATTGTTGATGAAAATAAAACATTATTAACTGTATGTGAAAATGGATATGGAAAACGTACTGAATTTAATCGATACCGGATTACACGACGAAATGGAAAAGGTGTGATTAATATAAAGACCAAAAGCAGAAATGGTGATGTTATTTCAGTTAGAAGTGTTGCAGATACAGATGATTTATTGTTAGTCGCAAGTGATGGGAAATTAATTCAAATTCCGATTGAGGATATTAGAACCATTGGTAGGTCTACGTCTGGAGTTACGTTAATGCGGTTAGATAAAACAAAAGGAGTTACACTGACTTCAGTCGCGATATTATCAGAAGGCAAAACAGAATAGGTGGAAATGAAGAATGACAAAGGCTGCTAAAAGAGGAAAAGTTGTGAAAGAAAAAGTTGTACGGAGATCTGCAGCCGATTTTTTCCAAGATAACAAGGCTATTGCTGGTTTCGACAACACAATGAGGGTTGTTTTTACCAGTGTGCGGGAATTAGTTGAGAATGGATTAGATGCAGCTGAAAGAATTGGAAATCTTCCCAAATTATATGTCACCATTCAACGATTGAAGAAAGAGGAAATTGCAAAATTACTAAGCATTAGTACATTTGAATCAGATGAGAAGGTTGATTTTATCCGCTTAACTGTTCGTGATAATGGCAGTGGGGTTCAATGTGAATTTGTACCACCACTATTTGGCAGAGTGTTGACAGGAAGTAATTATGGAGCACGTCAATCACGAGGTAGGTTTGGTCTTGGCGCAAAAATGGTTCTACTAAATGCTATGTCATCAGTTGACCTTCCGTTGATAATAAAATCAAAGTACATCAATGAAGACTTTACTAGCTATCATGAATTAATGATAAATTTAGCAGAGAATGAACCGATTATTCTGACTCAAAGGGAAATCCCTCAAGGAACTGCAGAAGCAATCCCAAATTCTGGAACAGAAGTAAGTGTTACCTTCACTGGAGCATGGAACCTTGCCTCTCGGTGGGTAAGAGAATATTTTTCTCAGTTAAGTATGATTACTCCTTATGCTAGTTTCTTTGTCCAATATCCTGATAGTGATGAACCCATAGCAATGGAACGCGTAGTGGAAGAGATGCCTACATACCCTCAAATTGCAAAAGTTCATCCTTGGGGTACTGACATTACTCAGTTCAAGCGAGAGTTGGCCGTTACACGTAGTGAAAGTATGGAAGCTTTTCTTCAAGATCATTTCCAAGGAATCGGCCCAAAAACCGCGCGAGATTTCCTAGATTTTGTAAAAATAAGTCATGATAAGAATCCTAACACCCTTTCTGCAAGCGATATTAGACGAATAATCCATGAAGGATTTATTATGCCTGATTCTGACCCAAAGAAGCGGCGGGAACAGAAATACTTTCCGTTCAGAAGGCCGAGTGGTGATTCGTTAGCACCATTAGGTTGGGAATTGTTGGCAAAAGGTATCGAGAAAGAATTGAATCCTCAATTTGTTCGCGCTGCAGCAGGAGATATTTCAGCTTATTCAGGCCATCCTTTCATTGTTGAGGCAGCTTTAGCTTATGGGGGGCCAACACTTTCAAGCGAATCCGGGAATCCAAAGATTTATCGTTTTGCAAATCGCATTCCTCTACTATTCGGCGCAGGAAACGACATAATATCCAAATGTGTCCAGAAAATGAATTGGAAGAATTACAAGATAAAGATCAATAAGTCACCTATCGCTATCGTTGTGTCGTTAGTTTCCTCAAAGATTCCTTTCCCAGAAACAAGCAAAGAATATATCGCTGATGTGGATGAACTTCGTAAAGAAATAACGAAAGTTCTGCAAAAATTAGCCCGTGGTTTAAGTCAACATCTCGGACGAGCTGAACGAGAGCGTAGGGAGAAACAACGACAATCAAGATTTGAAAGCGCAGCTCCAAAAGTTCTTATGAACTTATCGAAAGTATTAGATGTAACGGAAACACCGTTTCTCCTACAATCATCTGAAGAGATGGCAAAGCTTGAAAAAGCATTAGCCTCTGCAGTACCACGGCTTGTTCGTCGTACCTTTCCACCAAGTCCTCTAATTTCAAGTATAGGGGAGTGGTTACCAACTTCAACCTATGTTGCTCTTGTTGAAAACAATATTCAAACAATATATCAATTCTTAAGAGCGCCGACAGCCGAATTATGTAACATAACTGGACTAACGGAGGAGAAAATAGTTGAAATCAAACGAGCAACGGTTAATAGTCAAGAAAGATCAGGTAAAGCGCCTTCCATGCGTGAGTTCGAAATTTTCCCTAAGATGATTGAAGATGATTTTAGTAAATATCGTCAAGCATCGCGAATACACAGAGCACTGAATAAACGGTGGATAGTTTCTTCCCTTGATTTTTTTGCTACCCCAATCCCTCAACTCCGCATGGTTGAGAATTTTCCTGAAAAGTTGATCTATGAAGCAAAACAAAGAGCTATCGATGAAGTGTTAACAGACTATCCTGAAACCGCATTTGATTTTGAAACTATCCCTTGGATAACTGAAGACATAAAAAAGGGATTAAAGTCAGCTAAGATTCACAATATCCTAGATTACATGATAGCTTTTCCAGAAAAATTAACAAAAGTCCCTAATTTATCAATGAAAATCCTCGAAAGCGTAAAGAAAGAAATCCAAGATGGAATTAAAGCGGGGTATATTGATGCTGAGAAGGTCATTGGTGCTGCAACATTCGATTGGATGGACTATCGGGTTACACCACGGCTAAGAGGACGAAATATTTCGAAAATAAGCGAATTTCTTCAAACACCTACAGAAAAATTAGCAGATATTTCCGAGCTCACAGAAAAACTAATTCTCCGTTCAAAAAAGATTCAAATCGAAGAGATAAATAATTTAAATGAGGAGAAACCTTTCTCAAGGGTTGCAGCATTAGAAGAGTCCATGAAATCAGACTTAGAACGACTGGAGATCAAGGGTGTTATCGATTTTCTACTTATGGAAGAAAAAGAATTACAGATCATACGTGGTTTCGTATCTCGTCTGATTTTTATAAAGCAGGATGAAATTCAAGAAGAAATTGAACAAGAACATGAGATTTTCCCGACTAAAGCTGCATGGTGGTTAGATTTAAGATTGGAATCGAAGTTAAAGGATCTTGGTATTGAAACTGTGTATGATTTTATTCGTTGTCCGACCTCAACTTTGATGAAACTCGAAGAATTGGATCACCAAATTCTAGAAGCAATTAAGAGGACATATGGCACTCCTGTCCCCCTTTTGACTCCAGAAGAACATGAAAAATTGGAAAAAAACAATATCTTTTGTCTAGAAGAATTACAAACAGCCACGTCTGAGTTTGAATTAAAACCTAAGGCTTTTCACACCCGAATAGAAGAATTACTCAGCCTTCTAAGGTCTCCCATCTGTTATCTTCCTATTCCAAGTAAATACTATCACACACTTCACCATATGGGAGTTTCAAGAATTATTGATTTTTTAGTGTGGCCTGATGCTGATCTACATCGTAAAACAGGTATGTCTTACAAACTGATTGAACGAACAAAAAGTACAATTTCTATTGAAAAAATCAAGTCCATCATTGAAGCTAAAGCCCTTCCTGTATCGATGTTGGCAAATAATTTAGAGGGAAAAGCCTGGCAAAAATTACTTCAAGCAGATTTAACTGTTCAAGAGCTGTACTACTCTCTTCCATATTCTGATGATAAGATAAAACAACTAGAACTGTCCAAAAAGCAAATAGAGGAGCTTAACACACTTTTTCTTGCACCTATCTCACGTATACCACAGATTAAACCTAGTTGGATTGCAAGACTTCATGTAAATAATATAAATTCATTTATTGATTTATTAACATGGTCAAAAACCGAAATTGTTGAATTGATCGGTCGTGATGAGAAATTTGTCAACAATATGTTGTCAAGCTTCGATTCCTTTCTCCCTGGTATGCCTTTGATCGATCTAGGAGTTCTCTCAGCTACTGAACTGAAAGCTTTGATTTCTAAAGGCTTTTCCACAGTAGAAAGTATATATTTCTGCGCACGAAAAGACACATTTGGAGTTCTGGGTGTTAAATGGAAAAAAATAGAGAGATATCAACGTATTCTCGAAACACCTGTGGCAATGTTACAACTACGGAGTAGTTCGGATAAAACTGCAATCAGGATTTCCCATGATGGCCTAGAACGATTAGCAAGTAATGGAATTGATCAAATAATAAAGCTCATTTATTGGTCACCAAATGATTTGAATTCAATTTTGAAAATGCCTTTAACTCGTATAAATGAGTTAAAGCAATCTGTGGCGATTAAGGAACACGGAATGCCTCTGGAAGCCGTGTGTGGTTATAATCGTAAAACTATTTCAACACTGTTAGCTTATGGTATTGAAACAGTTGAAGATCTTTACTTTACAGCCTCAGAAGACATGCTAGATGAAGATGACGAGCTAGATTGGAGCTATGTTGAAAAAGCAATGGAAGCCTTAGAACTTCCAGTAACCTACCTTACAGGTATAATTGCAGCAAAATATATTGACAACTTGGTAAAAAAACGGATTGACACTATAATTCGTTTTCTCATAACTTCAGAAGAAGAACTTTCCGAGGTTCTGGAAACCCCTCCAGAAAACATTGCAAATCTAAGAAAGAAAATCAACCTTGTACAGCTGCGTGAATCAACAGAAACTTCAGTTTCCATTCTGGAAGGATTACCTCGGAAACAGCTCCAAATTCTCGCTGATGAAGAGATATCAACAATATTCGACTTTTTAACAGCACCTGAGGATCAAATTGCCAATACACTTGAAATGAACCTTGAACAAGTGGCTGCGATGAAAAAAGAGCTTAATTTCAGTAATATTAAATCTATGAAGGAGGAAAAGATGATTCCTCTAACTAAAGTCTCACTTTTCGACAGAAACACCATTAGAAAGCTCGCTCGTTTAGGTGTTGAGAGTCTAGCCGATTTATATTATGTTGTGACTCCAAAAACCTTTGAAGACAGTGATATTGATTGGCAAGAGATACTTGATGCAAAAACCATCCTAGACTTGCCAATTGATATTAGTCCGATCCTTAATAAAGAAGAAAAAGAGAATTTTCAGAAATCAAAAGTTAGAACGGTTCTAGATTTGATGATAGAATCTCAGGAGGAGCTTGGAAATCGTACACAAATACCAGCAACTAGAATAAAAACCATTCAGGATTCAATCAATATTGCTGCAGTTATAACTCTCCTTAAACGATTAAAAATTGATAAACTTAACTTTCCTTCAGATTTTCTTGCTAAATTACAGCGTGAAGAAATAAATACCGTTTTTGAGCTTCTAACTAGTCTTAAAGAGGACATTTATCTTATTAAAGAGAAAGATAGAATCATACGAATTGATGGAGAGAGATGGTCACGAATTCTGTCAATTTTGGGTATCCCCTTGAGTTTAGTTCTTGGATTAGATCGAGAAGAGGTTAAAAATTTAAAACAAAAACGAATTGAGACGTTATATGACGCTTACTCAACTTCCTCGGAACGGATGGAAACGATCTTAGGAGTTGATCCCTCGGAATTTTTTGCTGAATTAGAAACGCTGAATTTTACTGAAATAGAACAATTCCTAAATATTCCCATATGTTTCATCCCCAGGATAACTTTGGAATGGTTATCTATCCTTAGGGAACATTCAATGAACCATATAGGAGACCTATTTGACAAGAGTATTCGAGAACTGTCTGAAAAATTAGGGACTACATCGCCCAAGACTAGGGGATTAGTAACAGGAATCAAGATGCCTGAAGTCATTAAAAACCTAGAGGATGAGATGATTCCACTGGATAACTTCTCCAAAATCATTCCTCCCAAAATCATTTCCCAATTGAGTGAGATAAATATAACCTCGATCCAAGAACTCACTTTGTATCCTAAAGAAGATTTACAGCTAAAAGGGCTAGAAAAGCTGTATGAGATTCTTGAGAGCCCAATTAATCGGTTATCTGAGGAACTTCCACTCAGGGAATTGAGAAAAATGTCACAAAATGGTATTACAACAATCTCTGATTGGTTTTTCACACCCAACGGTGCTTTAGCCAAGTTATTAAGTATGGATACTTCTAAAATAGCTTCCTTAAAGGTAAACTTCGATTTTGAGGCTGCTGTTGAAATTACTGAGGCTGATACTCCTCTTCAAACCTTCATTGAATCAGGTTACATAGATTTTGAAGAGGTTGAAAAACAAGGGATTCGTGTTTTAGAAGATCTGCTATTTATCGATTTAGCATCAATTTCTGTCTCTGATCAACTAAAATCCCGTTTAGCAAACCTAAAAGATGCCCTTAATTCATCTTTGGCTTATTATAGCTTATTACCTCCTCAATATGTTACGCCATTGGCGTTTAACGGTATAACTTCAGTAACTCAACTAATTAAAAGTGAATTTTCCCAATTAGACGATCCTATGGGTATTATCGTGGAAGATGAATATGAAAGAGCAAGGAATTCAATTAACTTAGTGGATATTATCACCCACAAAAAAACTGATACCGAATTTAGAGTTAAATTATCTTCTCTAAGGGCATTTTCCCAGAAACAATTAGAGCAAATAACAGGTTTAGGAATCGATAATGTAGTAGATCTTTACTTCCGCTTGGGTACAGACCGATTGACAAAATCACTTATTAAACCTGTTGAGACTGTGAAACGAGTGTTAGAAAAACCAGTTGCAATTTTACCATCAGTCCAAGATAATTTTCCTCAAAAGATTCCCTTACTATATAACGCAGGAGTAGCCTCAACAATCGAGTTTTTATTCTGGCCCAAAGATGATTTAGCAGAATTGTTAGAAATAAAGAGATATGAAATATCGAAATTTCGGAAAATCAACCTTGGTGCATTGAAACGGAAAAAGAGTTTAGGTACACCTATTGAGAATTTTGTCCGGATTCCTGAAGAATATATTGCTACATTCCATGAGATGGGGATTGACAATATTGAAGATCTTTACTTCCATCTTAAGAGATATAATTACATACCAGAAGATTACATACCAGTAAAATTAATAAAAGCCTGTATTAATGACTTAGAAAGCCCAGTCGTTCGATTAGCAGGTTTACCTATTCCTGTTGCTCAAGAATTAGTCAAAAAGGGGATAACTCGGATAATAGACTTTCTTTATTGGCCTGAAAGCGATTTAAAGCAAGTATATGGTTTATCGGCTGCAAAAATTAAACAAATAAAAGCCAATGTCAGACTCAGGAGAAAAACTGACGTTGTAGGGCGGCTGGATGCTTATATGACTAAAGATTAGGAAAGATTGGTTATGTCAAAGGAATTTATCACAGCAATCATTGAAGATTATTCCTTCACTAATAAGGTATTAAAAGCTGATATTGAAAAAGACGGTTCAGTAAGTGCCATCAAGACAATTGTAAAAAGGGAGCTAGGTTTAAAATCAAAACAACCCTTTATAATCTTTTTTGGAACAAAAAAGACAAAACATTATCAAGAACTCACAAACAAGAATTTGGATTCACTACAGCAGCTTGCGAAATCTGAAGATTTAGTATTACAAATCCGACGGAAGGTCGATCTATCAAAGGTAAGAGAACTAAGGAAACAGATGATATCCCAAGATATCGACTTACCTGTATCAGTTCTCAAAGTCGATAATGTGGCCCCCAATGAAACAAGAACACGTTTACAAGCGATAGCAAGGAATTTTCTTGAAGAAATCGCTGAAGATCCCAAAGGAGCCGCCTTCCGTATACCATCTCGCAGTTCTGAAAATGTAGGGTATGATGATAATTCAAAAATGGTTCTCTTAGGAAGTAATGTTGTTGATAGACAGTTTCGCCACCTCAGTAGTGTGAAAAGCGTCGTCCAGTTGACAGGTTTAATGCGGTACGTCAGTGAAATACTAGACACCGAGAAACACGCGACCAAGCGTCATTTATTTTATCGAGATGTGAACTTATTTGAAAATCAGCGAGTATCTGATGGATTAATCGAGGATCTAGGTGCATTATTACGGGTATCTCGAAATTCATTGAACGTAATCGCATCTGCTAAAGGAAAAGTTATTGGTAGAATGTCTTTCACGGAAGGGGGAGATCAGATTGACTGTACTCAAGGCTTGGGAGGGCATGCAATTACTCCAATGTTAGACCAGGTTGATAATATTGAGAGTGATGCCGAGTTTGTCTTAGTGATAGAAAAAGATGCGGTCTTTCAAGATCTAGCTGAAGACAAATTCTTTAATTACCTCCCATGTGTTTTAATTACAGCTTCCGGGCAACCTGACATGGCTACACGGATGTTCATTAAAAAAATTCATGAAGAGCTTCAAATTCCAATCTTAGGATTTTTAGATGCTGATCCTTATGGTCTAGACATTTTAAGAGTATATTCGATCGGAAGTAAAGCCCTAAGCTTTGAAAGTGTGGAACTTGCTGTTCCAGATATCCGATGGCTTGGATTATTACCTTCTGATATCAAGGAATATTCAATTCCAAAATCCGTACTTATCAAAATGACCGAAAACGACATGAAACGAGCTGAAGACCTACTACAAGAAGATTTTGTAAAATCTCGACCAGAATGGGAAAAACAAATAAGAATAATGACCGATACTGGGAGAAAAGCGGAAATTCAAGCGCTAGCTGGGAAAGACTGGCGATTTATGACTGGTACCTATCTGCCTACAAAGATCAATTCTGCAGATTGGGTTTAATAAGCTATGTCTTCCATTCCATTCTTTCTATTTCCAGAATATAAAAACCAGATTTCCGTTGGTGATTTACAAAAAGCTCTCGGTTTAGTCCAAAGCATCGTGGGATTTTCTAAGGGTAGAAGTTTAAGCCAAGAGGCAATTAATCGAATATCGCAAAAATTAGGTGTTCGGATGAGAGGAACCACTCTTTATCCTGGGGGTAGTAGTTGCCTTTTTGGCTGGAGTTTCCCTTTTGATAAAATTGGATCCATAATAATTAAACCCTATTATAATCGAGAACTTCCTGCATTAATTATTCATTATTTAACCTGGCAAGATTTTGTTCATGATTTTCAAGATATGCAATTCCGGTTAGATGACAAAGAAATACAAGTGAGGCTTCCTAAAGTATTTGGAGTTGCTAAGATAGCAACTTTTTCCCGATTTTATCCAGTATTAATGACAACAGAGGCAGCAGGGGAGGCTATTCAGCCTTATCCTTCTTTGATCAGAGATGTGGGGACATTCACACGTGAATTAGCAAAGAAAGGAATAATTAGTGATCCGTATCCTTCCAACTGGAAAATTTCTTTTTCCGGGAATAATGCGACTATCCAGTACATAGATCTTTTGAGCTCTAATCGGCTTGAAAATGTTCAGAAACGCATTGCAGAGTTATTAAAAGGTCTTGAGTAGAATTTTTATTATGAAGAAATAGTTTTAGTCTTCTGAATCCCTGAAATACACAGCACGTCGAATTGCAGATGCAAAAGCTGTCCCAACACCTTGGTTTGTGATTGCTGAAGTTGGAAAAAAAGGTGCATTCATCTTATCTGCAAATTTCTGACCTATGTCATCACTGACTTGTCGTTCTTTTTTTAGATCAATCTTATTCCCAATTAAGACAGCTGGACTGCTCGGTAGGTATTTTTTCACCTCTTTCACCCAACTTGGAAGAGACAGAACCGTATTCTCCCTAGTAACATCAAAAGTGTAAATTACTGCATGAGCTCCTTCATAAAAGAGGGGTCGTACCTTATCAAAAGCAGGTTGCCCTGATAAATCCCAAAAGATGGCAGTTGTGGTGTGATCGTCTTTATCTCCTTTTCCTCGAAGTTTAAGAAATGATATATCTGCTCCCGCGGTTGGTTTGTGCTCAAAATCTCTCCCAGTGAAAACAGAAACTAATTGAGTCTTACCAACTAACGCATCGCCAGCTACAACGATCTTGTATTGGGAGAAATGTGGCATTTCAAATAGAATTTCATCAGCGGACATTCAGGTCATCTCCGTAGCGTAATAAATTCACCATCAGCTATATTAAGAATTTTTTCTGATTTCTTAAGAAACTTTCTTTTTAATTTCATCTGTGTTTAATGGATAAATCACTTCATAGAAGCTGATTCAATCTTAACTTTCTTTAATTCTTTTATTGTCATTTAATCTCTTCTCTTCAGCTAGTTTTTCTTCTAAGTGAATAGGACAATAATACGAATTCTTATAATTCGCATAAAACTCGTTCTCACACATACAGCATTTCCGAGGTCGCTTCATTGGATTACAACTCTGGAATTAGTGGCACTTTTCTTGCATATTCAGAAGTTTGAAAATAACGCTTCACTGTTTTAATTGATTCTAACGGGAGTTTAGTCTCCTCGTGAATTGTTTCTTCTGAAGAACCTGTTTCTAATCGAATTAAAATACGATCAACATCATCAACTTTGATATTAAAAAAATATTCATAGGTTGAAGGTGATTGAGGTACTTTAGAACCCCAATAATCTTGGAAACCAAGATGATTAGCCAACTGGATAACTTGAGTTCGATAAAGACTAGCTAAGGGGAGGAAATCACAAGCTTGATAGGTTCCAAACTTTGTAAATAACCCTAAAGACCATTCAGTTTTATTGGGAGATCCAATAACAGATCGGTTCTCTGATTCAGCAAGAAGAAAAGTAAGTAATACTCCTAAGCGGATCTGACTTTTATGATGAGCAATAGTTCTTTGAATGAATTTATCTCGTTGTGAGACTGGTTTTTTGGATGGTGGTGCATATGTCTTCTTTTCAATTTCATGTTGTGCCATATCACGTAGTAGGAGATAACTAAGGTTATAATTTAGTACAGGAACAGTTTCTAGTCCAAATCTAATATCATAGTGGTCAGCAAACACCTCTCTAATTTCCTGTAAAATTTTCCCTTTATTTACAAAAATAATGTTCTCAGGTGGCAAATTCAGATATTTATTTATTGTTGGAAGATCCATTTCCTCACGGGGTTGTTTAGCTATTAATCTTCCTTTGGTAACTAAAACTTTCACATTCTCCGTTCCCACAATTTCTTTAGCAAGGTAAACATTAACCATTACTTCGAGACAATCTCTATATAGAATAATAAGTCCTTCTATATCTCTTTTCTTTATAGTGGAACTAATAAAACGTGTGATCTTCGTTTGAACGTCAGCTGGATCAATTTCTAACACTTTATCTAGTGTCATTATGCTTACTCCAAGACAAATTACGAATCTCTTTCCCTTTTAAAATCATTTATCAAATTTGGAAAATAAGGTAAAGTCATAATGAGAAGCATTGTACTAATGGGGATACTCGGAAAACTCTGGGTTTTTTAATATCTTGCTATTATTTCCTTGTAAGAGATTTCAACTATTTTGGGGTGGCACCTTCCTTTGGGGATCTAATTTTTTCCATTCTTTTTGTTGAATTTCTACTTAATTACAAAAAACTTCAAGGTTAAGAACAGGATATAGATATGTAGTCGTACGTAGATTATTTGACAGAATTAGGACCAAAAGGAGGCCCAGCTGGGGAAGAAATCATAGCCACAGGGTCTTCTGAAGATATTAAAAAGATTAAACAATTCAAAATTGCTTCCTTTCTTGGTTTATAATATCGGAGTTTATATAGAAATGAACACCTATGTGATTCCTAATTTTCGACATGTTCCAGGAGTACATTGTACTTCCTCTGCTCTTCGTGATATCTTTGAGTTTCATGGGTTTACCCTGAGTGAAGCAATGATATTTGGATTAGGCGGTGGTTTGGGACTCGGGTATGGTAAACTTGGAAGTGAGAACCCCATAATTGGAGGACGACAATATAAATTTGAGGACAATCTGTGCACAATATTAAGCATTGAATTACATAAGTTTATGACAAATAATCAAGAAGAGGGATGGCAACGACTCAAAAAGCGACTTGAAAATGGGATTCCCACGGCAATTAATGTAGATATGGCATATCTACCATATCAGAAGCTACCTGATGGATTCCACTTCGGGCAGCATGCGATTGTGGTAGCTGGATATAATTCTGAGTCTTCCAACATCTTAATTGCTGACACAGACTTCCCTGATCTACAAGAAATTTCATTAGGTGATCTAATAAAAGCAAGAAACTCTTCATACAGTCGCTGGATGGATCCCCGCAATTTCATGTACGAATTTACCTTCCCAGAACAGATTCCAGATCCCAGGGATGTCATTCCCAGTGCTATCCAAAGAAATGGTCAGACTCTCTTGAAGAAGAGTCTTATAATGCGTATTTTCGGGACAATAAGTGGGATTGATGCTATTACAAAATTTGCGCAAAATTTAGAGAAATTATCCGTATTGATGAATCCAGAACTTCAAAATCGGTGTAATGAAATTGCAGGGTTTATTTCAGATTATGGGACCGGAGGAGGGCTTTTCAGGCTTCTCTATTCACAATTCTTAACCGAATCTGCAAAAATTATCGATGATCCTTCATTAACCAAGTTAGGGGAATATTACCAGAACTTAGGCAATAAGTGGGAAGAAGTTGCCCAAAACATATTACGAGTTCCTAAATCATCCGGTCAAGAGCGAAATCAAGTATTACTTGTTATAGTAGACATCCTAAATAAAATAAAACTGCTCGAACAGAAAGGCGCTCAAAAACTTCAGGAATACTCTGGTTTAAAAAATTACTAACTACTCCTCTATGATGATTGCCATCGAACAAGAAATATTAGAAAGCCAACTCCGTAAATGGGAGGAAATCTTAGACCAAAATTCGTCCTACAATACCCTCATTGACCTGATTCAAATGGAAAACTTCTTGGACCAAATACTCATTAATCGGATATTTCAAAAGGAAGAAGAGATCCGCACTTACGCTATTCACGCCCGTCGACTGGTTGAACAGTGATAAAGATCCACATCATCTTGATAAATACACCTGAAGTGAAACCACGCATCTTCCAGATGATACGCGTAATTATGTATGAGAGAAGCCCGTTTCAACGATTATAAAAAATGGATGCATTTTTAAACTAGTGGCGTAATTAATCCATTGGTTGTTTTGGAATATCCTGCACCAACCACACCTAACCTCTCTTTTTCTTTCTTTTTTTGGTTGATGTCAATGAAATATTATCAAATCTCTTTTGACAAGATGAAACAGATTAATTTCTCCCAATTAGGCCCCTTTCTTATGAACAGAGTTCCCAAAGATGATATTATCTTTCATTATATCAAAAGTGACACTGAAGGTTTTACTGTTTTAGCTGCCAACACTGATGCTATGATTTTTGCTGAAGAACATGAGTTTACGGAGCTTTCTTTAGCTCAGGACAAAAATGTCAAGCTTAATGAAGTTGCTATTGACGTTTTAACAACAATAAGAAGTTTTCTCCGTAGACCTGGAGATGAAACTATTTTAAAAAATAATTCTGATTTAATCATCGAAATGTACATCATCTTGAAAGAGTTATTTGACTTGGTAGGTGTTCCTGTAGAATACTGGAAACGTTTTTTGGCAAAATTTAATAAAACAGAAGCGGGAAAAATTCGCGATGTGATTACTACTTCAGTAACACCTCAAAAATAAAGCCTTCTTCAAGTAATCATTATGAGATTATCTTGCAATACGAAATAAAGTCTCAACAAACTTATTATATTCGTATCTTCAAGGTTCTCAGTACTTTAGAGAATGCAAAAAAACGAATAAATACATCCTAGAACTAATATTTTCATATGACAACTCGAGAGGTTTAGCTAGCGTATGACAGAGTATGAAGAGGCTCTAATTTTTCTTTTTGAGATAGGAACGGTCATAATATTTTCATTGATAGTTGCTAGGGTTCTGAAAAAACGAGGTATACCTCAAGTACTTGGATTGATTTTTGGAGGATTTTTTCTACAATTTCTCACATTTTTCACTTCTTCAATCTCAGCTGTTACTTTTCCAACGCCTCCTACTCCATTAATTCATTATATTGTCACTACAACCGCTTTAGGGTTTATTGGTTATAGTATTGGAGCGCATTTAGACCCTTGGAAGTTACGAGACGCATCATGGGGCTTAGTTCTGATATTAATTGGAAATACAATTGGAACTTTTATCATTGTTACCCTAGTGATTACATTCGTACTTCAGGATTTTGTTATTGGAATTTTATTAGGGACAATCGCAATGGCTACTGCCCCAGCTTCCACAGCGGAAGTAATTCGTGAATACAAATCCTATGGCTCTTTGAGTCAAACAATTCTATTTCTTATCGCTTTTGATGATATATTAACAATTATTTTCTTCAGTGTTGCTCTTTCCTTTACTGAGTCTGTATATTCTGGAGCGAGCCTATCATTAATTGAGATTTCGATACCCTTGATAATTGAAATTGGTGGTTCTGTTCTCTTAGGAATTATCCTTGCTTTAATAATGAAACCTTTTCATATTGAAGGAGTGGAAGCATACCAATCAGCAGAGTTTGTTTTTCCTTCTGTTTTAATTTGTATTGCCTTATCCGGGCTATTACATCTTTCTGTTATTCTAAGCTGTATCGTTTTTGGTTTAATGTTATCTACAATGGCTAGATGTGAAAATAAAGAATGTGTTAGGGGGGTAGAACGATTAGCAGTTCCAATAATAGCTTTATTCTTTATATTGGTAGGTTATGAAGTGGATTTAGGATTATTAGTTACACCTAGCTTAATATTAATTTTACTCTATTTTAGCTTGAGAACAATTGGAAAAACAGTTGGCTCTTATGGTGCTGCTTATATAGCGAAAATGCCAACGAAAGTAACAAACAATATACCTCTCGCTTTACTTTCTCAGGCAGGCGTGGCTCTAGGATTAGCAGCGTTAGCTTTTACTCGACTCATAGCAATCGGGATGGATGACGTAGCAATATTAATTTTAGATATTGTTGCAGTTAATGTTCTAATTGCAGAAATTTTTGGCCCCCTATTATTAAAGCAGGCGCTCAAACGGTCTGGGGAAATTCCTCAAGGAATAACTTGAAAGTTCGGTTAATAAAGTAAGCTCTAAAACGGAAAAAGAGGATTTCCTTCCTAAATTGTTTCACAAAAGGTCTACAATTCTATTTATAATCTTCGTAATTTTAAGGTAAAATTATGCAGTCTTCCGAAGAATTAGGCCTCGATTGGTCAAAGACGTTTTTAATAGGACTAGGTTTCTTTACAACTGGTATCAGTTGGGCTTTATATAATAGTTATGTTCCATTATGGTTAAATAGTTTCATTCCAGACCGTGTTATTGTAGGGGCTATCATGGGGCTTGATAATCTAGCCATGATTTTTATGGAGCCCATTGTTGGGTCTATCTCAGATAGAACACGAACCCGATGGGGAAGGCGGATTCCATTTCTGGTAATTGGTGTACCTATCTCTGCATTCTTCTTGACGTTGCTTCCACTAGTTAAAGGTGTCTTGCTTATATTAATGGCTGCCATCATTTGTTTCTTGTTGATGATGGCATTTTATCGTGCACCAGTTGTTGCATTAATGCCAGATGTTATTCCATCAAAACAACGTAGCAAGGCAAATGGGGTAATAAATCTAATGGGTGGACTAGGAGCAGTCTATGCGTTCTTATTTGGTTCAATGCTCTATTCAATAGATCCACTAGTAGCATTTGGAAGTACAGCTCTTATTATGATTGTAGCTCTCATATTGCTAGTGATTTTCGTAAAAGAACCTGAAGAAGTGGTGCTTAGAGAGACCACTGAAGAAATCAAAGTTCCTAAGGTCTCTGTGATCTCGAGTATTAAGGAAGTGCTTACTGACAAAGATAAGTCCTGTCTTTTTGTTTTAATAGCAATTTTTTTCTGGTTCTTAGGTTATAATGCTCTTGAAACGTGGTTTACAAGCTGGGCGACAACGATTGTTCCTCACATCATGAATATTGCAGAACCAGGAACTGAGGCAGCAATTGAAGATGCGGAAGCAGCAGCGAGTTTGATGTTAACAATATTTGCATTAGTTTTCGTTGTGTTCGCGATCCCTGCGGGGTATGTTGGACAAAAAATAGGAAGAGCAAATACCATAAGGATTGGATTACCAGTTTTACTTTTCTTCATTATCGGTACAATGCTCATTGGCCAGTTTAATGTTCTAGGATTAAGTGATCAACTCCAATATTACCTGACAATGATAATTTTAGGTTGTGGAGGAATTGGCTGGGCTTTAATCAATATTAATTCTATCGTCATTGTCTGGGAAATCGCTACTGACGAAAAACTCGGGTCCTATACAGGGCTTTACTATCTTTTCAGTAGTTCTGCTGCTGTTGCAGGTCCTGCTATAATTGGATTAATATTTGATTTATTCGCTGCTGGTACTTTTAATCTACTTTTTCCAGTAAGCTCTGTGTGCTTTGTAATTGCCTTTATAATGATGTTTGGGGTAAAATCTGGTGAAGTGAAGACTGTATCACCTTCAGAACCTATCCTGGATTAAAAAAGGAAAGGGGGGGATTTAATCCCAAAAGATATGATCAAGAACTGATGATGCGATGTTCACTCCAAATTCCCCTATTAGAGATCCCAGATTATTTCGAGCTCCACCAATATTCAAGACTTGATCCCTTTTAGCAATAGTAATGCCCTCAACTGGATCAATCTGGATCAGTTTATATTCTCCTTCGCGAATGGAAATCTGTTTTTTATGAATTAAGACGAATTTTTTGTCATGGATTCCCCCAACAAGAAAAAAGTTTCTCCGACCAAAAATCATATGGTGAAACTCATCATCTTCATCATTTAGCGAAATATTCATTTTTGGGTCTTCTACACGTCTTTTAAACTTTGAGATTATTGCTTCGGCCTGATTTTTGAGTTCCTGAAGCTCATTCTCTAGAAGGGTACACGTTTTAAGAGAATTTTCTAGGCTAGTGATTGAAAGGCCTAAGATAACTAAGTTGATCCCTACGAAATTTGTAGTATTACCAACTGCTCCATGTGACTTGCTATATACCACTGAATCAACAACTACCTCTACGTCTCCTAAAATTATTATTCCATGTGTTGAAGGTGAATCAGTAATAATTTCCATTATTTTAGCAGATTTTGGGAGGAGAACCTTATAATAAGGTGTTGAGAGGATTTCTGGGTCTCCAAACCAATCATAAAGATCCTCTCCTAATTGAATGGTCTTCATACAGTTATTCCACCTCGTCTGAGAACTCCTCTTTTTTTTCTTCTTCTTCGTCGTCGTTGTCGTCGTCACTAGCATATACAGGAATGGGAATACGTTTTTTACCACGAGAATACAAAAATTCCACTAATTTTAAAGCTTCTCGCCCAGAATAGGTAAGCATATAACGTTCACGAACCCCTTCTTGTCTAACAAGCCCTTCATCCTTAAGGATTGTAATATGGTGTTTGAAGTTCCCACCTCGGGTGTTTGTTTTATCAGATAGATCTGATTGTCTGAGGGGTTCTTTCTCAAGTTCTTTCAACATTTTCAGCCGTGTTTGATCAGAAAGTGCTGTTGCGATTTTTGATCCTTCTTGGTAAAATTCTTCTAATTCTTCTTCTGGAACAAAAAATGGCTCTTTTCTTTTCCGTTTCCAGCGTCGCTCACGGCGTGATGACGGGGAGTGAAAGATTGAACCAACAGAACGGTCAATAGTTTCTCCGATTGAATCCAATATTCCCCCAATATAGTGTTCGAACGATCTTCCAAATCGCTCTCCCCAATCCTCCCAGCCTTCATCATCAATTCGAATATCGATTTCCCCACGAGGTTTTTTAGGACGTGGTGGTCGTGGCTTTCTAGGACGGTGATCTCCAAGTTCTTCCTTGAGTTCTTTCAATTGTTCACGAAATTCTTCTTTCATCTCACGGATAGATTCCTTGAGATCTATAATGTCATCTCCCTCATCCTGAGGTTCTTTAGGATCTTTTTCATTTTCATCCATTATAATTAACTCCTTTATTAATCATCCTGAGAGTAATGAACAGATATGGCTGGATTTTTGAGTATATTTTACAGTTTCACAGATGTTTATTACAGTTATGATTCTGTATTAAAATTACACTAAGTCTTTAAATAGACTATCTTTTTGGCAAAAAGAGACATTCAGCTATAAAAGCCCTAATAATTTTAGTTTATGAAGTATTTCGAATTTAGAGAATAATTTTTCTTTCAAATAATGTAAAATTCATTTTAGTAAAATAGTAGAAGAAACCATTTAAGTTAAGATTGAATAAAAAATCAATCATTAATTTGAGTTATACTTCTTCACTTATTTTAAGGAGAAAATAAGTTACAAAACTACCTGATTTTCATCTTATCTGATATTTTTATTCCACTAGAGAAAACCAATAGTGGAGAGAAAAATCAGGTATACAGTACCGATTAGAAGATGGAGAAGCCCTAATATAGCACCTACTTTTAGAAACTCCACGAAAGTGATTATCGAACCTTCACGATTTGAGAGATTTATTGCTAGAATATTCGCAGGGCTACCTATAGGCAAAATGTATCCACCTAGATTCACAGCAATAACTAATGCCCACCATTCAATGGGTCCTATCACTTCTGCTCCTTGGAGATCAGCAAAAACAGGAGCTAATGCTGCTGAAATTGGGATATTATCAACAACTGCAGAGGTGAATCCTATTCCAAATGAAATAAAGGGCAATGAAAGGATTAGGGGGAGTTCGAGAAATGGGGTCAGGATTTCACCTAAAATTTCAAGTAATCCTAGGATTTCGATCGACCCCACAAGGACGAAGAGTCCGATAATGAAGTAGACAGAAATCCACTCAACGTCTCTGAAGATGTCTTTAGGATGCATACCAGAAAACAGTAATAAGCCCGCAGCGATGAGGAGAGCTATCTCTGCGGCTTTTAAATGTACCATTCCTCCAAAAATGAATCCTATCACAAGAATAATTAATCCTATAATTACGACATAGAACGTTCGTTTATCTTCTACAAGGATGTTTGGGTCTAACAAGAAGATTTCTTTAACTAAAGATACGGGGGGCTCGATAAATGTCTTCCGCGCAGTGATATAGTAAATTGGCAGCGCTGTTGCTAGTAACATAAGACTTAAAGGCCCCATTACAACTAGGAAGTCAGTAAAAGATGCACCGCTCTTATCCGCTAAGACAATATTCGGTATACTTCCTACTAAAGATGGAATTGATGCAAAATTGGCCGTAATTGCTTCCACAATGAGAGTTGGCCGAAAATCAAATTCTAAAATCTTGTAAATCTCAACTGTAAGTGGTGCAATTATTAACATTGTGGTAATAACATCAAACACAAAACTAATAATGAATGTCAACAATGATAAAGATAATAATAAAGTCTTCGGATTTCCTTTAGTAAAACGCACAATGATAATGCTAATATATTGGAAGAGGCCCGAACGGCTTGAGATAATTGTAATAATCATCATTGCTGTAATGAAAAGAAGAGTGTTCCATTCTACTCGTGAAACAATGGTATGAAAATTTGTTGCCTGGCCTTCATATTCCCATTGGGTAACAATTAACAAGATTGAAATGATACTTGCTCCCAAAAGTGCAGAAATCGGTCTATGTAGTTTTTCTGAAGTAATCAAGATGTAGGTTCCTATAAAGATTACTAGGCCGATCACTTGCACAGGATGCAATACCATCATTTAAACACTCACAGATGGATTTTTATCCGATCCTTCAACAACTTTGATTGACATATTAAATTTCAGTGGAATTGATGACTGATGAAAGTGAAATACCTTGTTTTTATAAAGACAATTATTCACTGAATCGTACCTCAGTAGCAATGAATCCTGAAATTGCAGAAAATTTTGTTTTAAAGAAAACGTTTCATTGATTAGTTCTATTTAATTGATTTTTCATTAAAATAATCATGTTTGACGTTAGCAATACATTATAGTTAAAGAACTGATTTAAATGATTAATTGGATTCTTTATTGAACCTCATTCAATTCAGAGTTGTTTCTAAATGGAAGAATTAATTGAAACTGAAATTGTCATCCTCGGGGGCGGTCCTGCAGGTTATGTCGCAGCCATAAGAGCTGCTCAATTAAACGCAAACAGTATTGTATTAATCGAAAAGGGACAAGTTGGTGGTACTTGCCTTAATCGTGGATGTATACCTACGAAAGTCTTTGTTGAATCTGCAAAACGATGTAAGGCTCTTCATGAAATGTCAAAATTTGGATTGAAGGCTGAGCACCTTGGCGTTGATTTTCCTCATGTTCAGAAAAGAAAGAACATGATTATCCGTCGGCTCGTGAAAGGAATTGATTTTCTCTTAAACAAAGCAAATGTTCGTGTGTTAAATGGTGAAGGGAAATTCATTGACCCCCACACAATTTCTGTAAGAGGCTTAGACAAAACCTATCGAGTTATTGCTAAAAACGTCCTCATTGCCACAGGAAGTGAACCATTCTTTGTGCCTATTCCTGGTATTGATGGCCCCAAAGTTCTTACCAGCAAAGATATCCTTGAATTAGATCATCTTCCGAAGAGTTTGATTGTTATTGGAGGTGGTGCTATAGGTGGAGAATTTGCATGTGTTTTCCGATGTCTTGCGGAAACGGATGTTACTGTTGTCGAGATGCTTCCCAGCTTAATTCCAATGGAGGATCCTGATCTTGGGAAAGAGCTTGAAGCTTCGTTTAAGCGAAGTGGGATCAAAGTTTTTACTGGATCACGCGTAACTCGCATTTCGAATACCCCCCTTGGTAATAAAAGAGTTACTTTTACTGATCCCGAAAATAATGAGAGAAATATCGAAGCTGATTATGTATTAGTATCAATTGGACGAGCTCCCGCAATAAAGGGTTTGAATCTTGATAAAGCGGGAATAAAACATGAAAGAGGAATTTTTGTAAATAATAAGATGGAAACAAATATTCCTGGAGTTTATGCAGCGGGAGATGTGGTTCAAGGAGTTCCCTCACCTATGCTGGCTTACACTGCCTCTCATGAAGGAGAAGTGGCTGTTGAAAATATGCTGGGTCATGAATCTGTAATGGATTATCATGCTATTCCTACGACTATCTTTACTAATCCAGAGGTGGCCTCTGTTGGGCTATCAGAGGAAAAAGCAAAGGAAAAGTTCGGTGAAATTCTTGTTGGGAACTTTAGTTTTGCTGGAAATGGTCGAGCGGTTATTGCGGGCAGCAATCGCGGATTTATTAAGGTAATTCTCGATGCAGAGACCACAGTAATTCTAGGTGTCCATATAATAGGTCCTAGTGCGACTGAGTTGATCTCGGAAGGTGCTTTGGCGGTGGGAAATCGAATTAAGGCAAAAGATTTAATTAAAGTTGAACATTCGCATCCTGTATTCTATGAAACAATGAAAGAAGCGGTTCTCTGTGCTTTAGGCCGGCCAATCCATGGTTGAGAGGTTTAACTCTCTTTTTTCCTCTCTACAATTCTTGGTTTTTTCTTCTTAGGTTTTTCCAAATCGATAATCATATCACGTATTTCAGCTGCTTTTTCAAATTCAAGGTTTTTCGCGGCTAGTTGCATTTCGCTTTTAAGAGCCTCAATATATTCAGGTAAATCTTCTGCAGATATTTTCTCGTGTTGGATAGTTGTAAAAGATGTTTGAAGTTCAACAAGTGGAGAGCGAACTTCTTTGAAAATTGTTTGGGGAATAATTCCCATTTTCCTGTTGAATTCTATTTGTTTTCTACGACGTCTTTTGGTTTCTGCAATAGCTATTTCCATGGATTCTGAAATCCTGTCTGCATAGAAAACCACACGCCCGTTGATATTTCGAGCTGCCCGACCAATGGTTTGTATTAAAGAACGTTCATTTCTTAGAAATCCTTGCTTATCTGCATCTAGAATGGCGACTAATGAGACCTCTGGTAAGTCGAGTCCTTCACGAAGAAGATTAATTCCTACTAGGACATCAAACTCTCCAAGTCTTAAAGAACGTAGAATATCGGTTCTTTCTAACGTTTTAATTTCTGAATGAAGATATCGGGCACGGACTTTTATTTCATCAAGATAATCAGAAAGATTCTCAGCCATTCTTTTAGTCAACGTAGTCACTAGAGTACGTTCCCCCCTCTCGGTAGTTTGCTTAATCTCCCCAATCAGGTCATCAATTGGATTAGTTAATTTTAGCTTAACAACTATCTCAGGATCAACTAATCCTGTAGGTCTGATTATCTGTTCTACAATATTATGTTTTCCACTTTTTCTGCGAGCATAATCGCCAGGTGTTGCGCTTACAAAAATTGTTTGGCTCATTCGTTCTTCAAACTCATTGAAAGTAAGGGGTCTATGATCAAAAGCAGACGGAAGTCTAAAGCCATAATCTACCAGGTTTCTCTTTCTGGAGAGATCCCCTTCTCTCATTCCCGCAATCTGAGGAATAGTCATGTGTGATTCATCAATAATTAGAAGATAGTCATTAGGAAAGTATTCTAGCAATGTGGAAGGTGGTTCTCCTTCATTACGGTTATCAAAATACCGAGAATAATTTTCTATTCCTGGACAATAACCAAGCTCTTCCAATAACTCTAAGTCATACAATGTTCGTTGTTGGAGTCTGTGTCCTTCGATGATTTTATTCTCTTTCTTTAATTCCTTGAGTCGCTCTCTTAATTCTTTACGAATCCCTCCTAGCGTCGCTTTAAGCTCCTCCTTCGGTCTAACATAGTGTTTTGCTGGGAAAACGACTGTTCGATCGAGATTAAACAAAGTTTGCCCTGAAATAGGGTGAATATAACTAATACGGTCGATCTCATCCCCAAAAAGCTCGATTCGGACTGCTCTACTTTCCTCATAAATAGGCCAAATATCAATGGTGTCTCCACGTGTCCTAATTTTTCCACGTGAGAAATCCACTTGATCACGTTCATATTGGATATCAATTAGTTTGGAAAGGATTTCCTCTTTCGGGGTATTCATACCCCGCTCAATAAAGAGACTCATGTTCTTATAAAACTCAGGTGACCCAAGCCCATATATACAGCTGACACTCGCCACAACAATAACATCATCACGTTCGAGAAGACTCCTCGTTGCCGAAGCTCGCATCTTCTCAATCTCATCATTGATACTGAAGTCTTTCTCGATGTAACGGTCAGTGGTGGGGAGATAGGCTTCTGGTTGATAGTAATCGTAGAAACTAACAAAGTATTCCACTGCATTTTGGGGAAAATACTCAGAAAATTCTTGGTACAGTTGAGCAGCTAATGTCTTATTATGGGAGATAACCAGAGTTGGTTTCTGCACTTGTTCAATAACATTCGCAACAGTAAAAGTTTTTCCACTTCCAGTGACTCCTAGCAAAGTCTGATATTTCTTACCTTCCTTCACTCCTTGAATTAATTGTAGAATTGCTGATATTTGATCTCCATGTGGTTGATAGGGAGCTTTCAATTGAAACTCTGGCAGGATGCTTCTCTCCAGTGTGATGCAGACTTCTCTTTTTTATATCATGACATTTGGTTACCAATTGATAAAGAGAAGCTTAGTGGCAAATTAATTTAATTAAAACAATTAATTTTTAAATAACTTTTAATTTATATCAAATCAAAAAAGAGAAAGGCATCAAAACTTGAGGTAAAAATGTGTTTGATCGTGATATTCGTGTCACTGTGCTAGGGAACACAGGAGTGGGCAAGACAACATTAATTAATCGAATGATAGGAACAAATGTTAAGAAAATAGTAAGTAAAAAGACTCTCGAGATTAATATAGAAGAAAAGAAAATAAAACTGAAGAGTTCAAAGGCTTTCCCTTTCTTTTCTCTCGAAGCTCATAGAAAATATCGAATAATCGCAATTGACAACCCTGGGGATTACAAACTTAGGAGGAAGTGGCGTGAAGCCATGCGAAAGTTTAAAACTGATGGAATGCTTTTCTTACTCGATCCTGACCAGTCAGTTGAGGTACAACGGGTAGCAATGGAGGATTCCTATAATTATTTTTTAGATTCACTTGATTTAAAGCCTGAAAAAGCGGATAAGAAAGCAGCTGAGACAAAATATATCTTTCATTTTGTCGTGAATAAGGTGGATCTTTTTGCTGGTGTAGGGCCAACTGATCCGTTTAAAATATCTCCTCAAATCAAAGAAAAAGCAGTAGATTTCTTAGCACAATTCGCTCCCACAATAGATGAGTTTAAAACAACTTTTCCTCAATCGAAATTCGGGATTTCATATCTCTCTGCAATATACAGTCCTTACAAAGCTTTAGACAAATTATTTGAAATTCTCAAAATATTTATTTACCATACTTAGGTTATACCAGCTATTTTACTTCCACCAACGGAGTAATTTTCGCTGCAAGTTGTGTTGAATCTACCTTCATGGGGTCGATCTTTAATTCAAGGTGTTTTTTCCGTTCATCAACTTTAAAATGCTCCATCATAGTATTAAGCATTCTTATTTTTCTTAGAATTGGGGCGAATATACTAAAGGAAAGATGTTGATGATCAGAAACATTCTTCGCTTGAGAAAGGAGAATGGTCAGTAAATCTTTATGAAGTCTAAAAAATCTAGGAAAGTCTCTTGAGAAAATACCAATTGTTTTATTTGCTGTTTCCTCATTACGATTATGGATTGTGGATATGAATTTTTGTTTAAATGGAATAAATACGTTCTCATCAAACGTTGAAATCGTTGTTGTCATGGTTTCTTCAACTGTTGAAGATCGCCTGTAAAATTCTTGATAGATGGAATCAGGTAGTAATTTCAATTGATAAAAACCCCCATCGAACTGCCTCATCGTGAATGGCAAAATCTCTCCAAAAACAAAATCCAACAAGAGATCACTCTTTCTTCTTCCAGTAAGTGAGAAACATACTTCAAACAAATCTTGACATAAAGCATGAAGTAGGTTGAAAGCATTAACATCCGCATAAGGCGGTAATTCGGTCATCATCCCTATTCCTTCGTGTGGGTATAACACTAAAAAATCAGTATTTATGTTAGAGACTTTATAATGAATTTTATTTGGAGGAGTAATTTCGTAATAACCCCTTTTTGTAACTATTACAACAGGTTTACCTACAATTTCCAAAGGAGGTACCATAATAAAGAAATGCGTTGTACTACTCAAAAACAGTTCCACCTTACTTTAGAATTGAAACATTAGTTGAGTGCTCTTGTGCTTCTGGTATT
>JBHLPQ010000017.1:0-4281 GCA_048939265.1 Promethearchaeota archaeon | reverse complement strand
TTTTTTTCTGTCTTTTTTTTATTTTTTTTTGATTTGAAGTTTTCTTAAATAATTTAAATAGAACTACTGGTCTTGTGCATTTTTTATGTGTACAGATTATGGTGCTTCTGGTATTTGTTTTTTTCTATGATTCAATTCGAATCAAATTTGAATTGCCAGAATCTGTATTTTTAAGTTTGGCCTTTTTTAGGTATAAATATGTTTGTCTATGTCTATCATCTTTCTTAAACTTCGATTTAACATAAATATTGACCGAGGAAATAACTTTGGCTAAAGATCTTCAAGTAAAAGAACCTAAGCAAGGTTTAAATGATCAAAATATTATCCAAACAAATATTAAAGGAATTTGTTATCCCGACACTCCTCAAATGAAGAAAATTCGCGAACTAGCTGCCACACTTGAAGATACGGGACGCCTTGCTGATTGTGTAAATGAATGGTCCGATGATGATAGTTGGGGTGGGGGATTTGGTAATACAAAATTCACAGCAGAGAGAATCCTGAAAGATTGGTTTGCAATAAAACAAGTGAGACGAATGGTTGTTGATGAAGAGGGAATAATTCAGGGTTATTGTTCTGTTGACAACCATTGGACTGATGAAGATACTCTGTACGCAGAGCTCTTAGGAGTCAGGCCATCTCAACAAAAAAAGGGATTTGGAAAAGGTTTACTACTAAAAGCTGTTGAGACCGCGACTCATCATGGTAAACGTCGATTGGATCTGCATACATGGGCTGGGAACCTCCGCGCTGTTCCTGTTTACAAAAAAACGGGTTTCATGTGGTGCCCTAATACCTCTGTATTGATGGAGAACTTTATTCCTGCAATTTTAAATACGGGGTTCTTCCAACCATTCTTCAGTCGAAATAATTGGTACGAGTCTCGGATACTTACTGTGACCCAAAAAGCTGATGAATTTGATAAATTCGGTATGAAATCTTACTTTTATCATTTTGTACAAGATGACCAGAATTCATTAGTAGTATATATAGATCGGCATGCAAAAGAAATTTCTGGATTCTCTCAAGTTATAAATGGGGAAAAAATTTCTGTACAACTAATTCCCAGTCTTCATGAAGTATTTTTTGGTATTAACGCGACTTCAGCCGAGCTACAGATTATTAATAAGACGAACAGACCTTTTAGGATTAAGGGCAGCTTATCACATTTCAAAGGTATTAAAACTGTTTCTATTGAATCAATAGATGAAATTGTAGAGGCTGGTACTGAAAAAAGTATCACTATCGATGTTGGCCTGAATCCTGAGGTCGAAACGTATATTTTAAAACAAGCTCCTTGGAAAAGAACTGATTGTCGCCTTTATGGAAATTTTTTACTTGATGACAAAGAAATTAATCTAGGAACGGGATGGGTACCAAAAGATACTTTTCAAATCACGATCGAAAAACCTACAGTCTACTTCGGGAGATTAACAAATCAGATAAATCTTCCCCTTGGATTTCGCAATATGATGAGTTCTCCTTTTAATGGACGCGTTGTAATTACTGGAGAGGGTTTATTAGATCCTCATGAAGTTCTAATAGACTTTTTGGAATCTGGTAACGCCATTCAGACTGAAATAAAAATCCCAAAACCAGAGAAATCAATTGCTAAAGCTTGGAAGTGGATAATCCAATTCTATCAACAGATAGCTAACGGAGAAAAAGCTCTACCACCAATCATACGACACGTGAGTTGTTTCTCTAAAACTGGAGCTGTCGCTTACATCAATCCTCACAAAGCAGCAGTAATTGAAAATGAAGAATTACGGTTTCAATTTGATTTAAAGGAAACAAAAGAATTACAACGCGTTAATTCAAGAGATGTTGGTGAATTTCCTTTTGGGAGTTTTGGAATTAATATTGGAACTCCATTCCCTGCTGAATCTTCTGAGTTTTGGCGCCTCGAAAGTCCATATGAAGTAATTAAACATGACTTTGGGGTTTCATTAAAACAGAAAATGACAAGTAAAGTAGAAAAGCCTGGATTGCAAGTCATACGCTGGATCACGGTTGAGGGAGGAAAACCATTTATCTCAACATACTACGAGATGAAAAATACATCAGATTCTCCAATAGAAAATATTGCTACTCGTCATTTAAGCCCTTGGAGAACTCCAAATATTCTAATGGGGAAATACATTCTGCCTCTCAAATCAGGTTGGCTTGTTTCAGAGGATCCAGAGTTTAACGATAATTATGATTTCCCTCAAAATCCAGGTGACTTTGCGGAACCCTGGTTGGCGAAAGAAAATCACCTTGGCTTCGGTTGTGGAATTATCTGGGATTCTTCCCGGGTGAAATCTATTCGAGGAAATCCCTTTAGTGGGCCAACGATAGATACCAAAACTTATACTTTGCAACCAGGAGAAACTATCAAGCTAGGACATATTACATGGGTTTTTGGCAGATCAATAGCCTCATTAACACGAAAAATTTGGATTGATCAGTTCAATGGGCGAAATATCTCCGCGGAAGATAATCCCATTGAATATGCTAAGTCTATCCTTGAGATTCGATGTGGTCAAGATTTAGAAGTTCCAGAAGTTTCAATTAATCCGTTCCCAAGTTTAAATTGGTTAGATATCGACTGCAGCACTATTCCAATAGAAATATTATATTATGCTCATCGTGAAACTCCTATTGAAGCTCAAATTGATCTAAGAAGTACCTTATTGGAATCTCCCTTCCATTGGGAGATGAAACTTGAAGGAGGAAAAAATAAACAGATCAAAAACGAGTTACCAATTAAGAGTCAAGAATTTCCAGACACCCAAATTTTCACATTCAAAGGGGAACTACATCTTCCCTATTCCTCTCGTCCTATATATGGAGCGATCATTCCATATAAGAGTTCAGGAAAAGTGACTCTTGAAAAGAAAGGTGATAGCTGGCTTTTTTCAAACAATTTTTTATCTTTTCAAACCAGTCCTACTCATGGTGCAAGTTTATATTCTGGAAAGTTCACAAATAATGATAATGAGCTATTCTTTTCACGTTACCCCAATCGTGAGTCCTTTGTTTGGTTCAAACGATTTGTAGGTGGGTTTCATCCCTTTATAAAGCCCTCTCTCACCTGGGATTGGCTTGAATTTCTTGATAATACTTGGTCTGGGCCTATACTTGTTGAAAAAGGCAGTTGGATAGGACTCTCTTACAATCTCAACTCTCCATTCAATGATTTCCGATTAAAAAATATTAAATGTAAAATTACTTATTATACTCGCTCCGAGAGTCCAATACTTTGGAGTCAGCTTTCATTCAAGAATAATTCTGGAGTAGCAGCATCAATAGATGCAGGTTTCTTTCTATTCCTGAAACCTATAGAAGAGCTAATTACAAAGCGCCATAATGCTATTTGGACGTATACTAAAACTGAAAAAGAACGGGTATTACATACAGTTCCACCAGATAATTGGGCAATAGCATCTTATGGACAAGATAAAGAAAAAGTCCTCATGGTCTCTCCAGATCCTAAAATTACGTTACGTGGGGATTACATGAATGCAAATAAATATAACGAATTTGTATGTTACGACAGCTACAAATTACCCCCTGGAAAAACTAGAAGAGTAGAAGCAATTCTAATTTTTACTAAGAAGTGTATGATTGAAGATTATCAAGCTATTGTTAATCAATGGCGTGAAGTTATCCATAAATAACTTTAAGAAGTCAAGATTAACAAATTTGAGTAGAAATATCAGTTCCTGAATAGATTTCCTTTTTTATTCTTAATATGGGGATTTTTGATCTTGAAGTGAATGAATTACATTTAAGCAAAAATCGATATTAAAGTTAATGAGTAGAATGCCAACTGAAGTCTCTCCCTTTGATTCTAAAGTCTTGAATACTCTTCCATCTCAGCCTGGCGTCTATATCCTGTTAAATGAAAAAGGCAAAATAATCTATATTGGGGCTACAGCAAACCTAAAGAAACGCGTATCTTCTTATTTAAGGAAAGATTTACCTGATCGAAAAACCAAGCGACTTGTTTCCGAAATCAAATCATTTAATTATGAAATTCATAATTCTATAGAAGCTGCGTTTCTTCGTGAAAGAGATCTAATTCAAATTCATTCTCCTCGTTATAATATTGACTGGAAAGACGACAAACAATACCCCAGAATTCAGATAACAGTACCTTCAGATGAAGAGCCTTTCTCTCGATTACTCATTGCTCGAAGTATTACAAATCCTGATGATTGGTTTTTTGGTCGAAAAAAGGATGTCAAAGCTCTTCGTGCTTCTGTTCGTTCTCTTCGCAGGATTTTCCCTCTAGCA
>JBHLPQ010000016.1:0-35246 GCA_048939265.1 Promethearchaeota archaeon | reverse complement strand
GACCCCGATAACCAAGGCTTGATTTCATTTGGTATTCTTTTTGTGTAAGTTTTAAGATTTGACGTCTTTTTTCATGGTCACTTCTAGATAAAAGCATGTGTTTTTCTAATGGTATTGGTCGTTGATCAAAGGTAACTAAGGTTAATGATAAATCTTTGGCGAACTGTAATGCGTTTCCAATAGTCGCTGATAATGCAATTACCTGTGTTTTTCGTGCGAATACTCTGATTTTAGCTACCAAACAGTCTAGAGTAGGACCACGATCTGGATCAGCAAGTGTTTGTACTTCATCAATAACAATACAACCAATTGAATTGAACTCAACTTGACCACCCCTAATCAAAAGATCTAATCCTTCATATGTAGATACAATAATATTAGAGTCTTTAATAGAATACCTATTACGATAAAAGGCTTTTTTTTCTGCCACTGTATTAAAAATTCTTGATCGGCCAGTTCGTAATCCAACCTTGAATCTTGACCCATAGAATTTCTTAAATTCATCGAATTTGGTATTCGCTAAAGCAACTAGGGGAACAGTAAAAATAAATTTCTTATTCTTTAGTACATGAGACAATCCTGCAAGTTCACCTATTAATGTTTTTCCAGCACTTGTATTAGCTATAATTAATTGGTTTTCATTACTTAGTAAACCTTTTTGAAGTGCCTGAACTTGAATGGGAAGAAAAGTATGAATTTTACGAGACTTTAAAGAATCTACAAGGAATTGAGGAAGTGAAAAATCCGTTACCTTTCTGATATAAGGTTTTAAAACAGATTCAGGTATCTTCTCAATTTTTTGGATTAATGTATAATCTCCAATAACAGCCAAATCTCCTGTAAATACGGCTGAAACCTTTTGAATTTCATGTAAATTGTCTAATAAGGATAATGCGTATTTCTTAAATCCAGGATTTGTGAGGAGATTTACCTTTTTAACCTTTAATTCATTTTCTAATTCTTGAATAGCACAAGACCTACAAACATTCCGCTTATAGACGTAGTAATTGTTAGTAGATTGAAGTAATGTTATTGTATCAGACATCAAACAAAATGGACACAGATCTACTTCTTCAATTGTTGTTGTTATGCCGAAATCCATACAAAAGCTCTTAATTCCTTCTTTTTCTTCTTGTGAGAGTTTTTTACTTAATAATACACGTTTTGATTTCGTCATTACTTTTTGAATTGTGTTCTCAGGAGGAAATGGTTTCCATTTACCTTGTTCTTCCCAATAAATGCGCCAAGGCCTCCAAAAATTCTTTCGTTTGAAGTGGTACTCAATTTTTCCTCGGATAGTAGGTTTCCTTTGGATTAATTTTCCACGTGAGAAACAAAGAATTTGTATCGATTCCTCTTGCTTACTTGAGATAAATAATGTCGTATATACAGAGTGAAAAGAAATCATAAAAACCAGCGAGGTAAATTTTCCATTCTGAGAGAAGAAAAACTATTGAAAAAACTTTTTTTATAGGTTAAATATTATTAAAACTGTTATAAGAAAACATTTAGAATGATCTAATTTAAGTCAAATGAGGAATTAAGATGCCTATTTGTCAGAAATGCGGTAGCTATTTTAGCGAAAAATCATGCCCATTTTGCACACCTGATGATTCACCTGAATCACCTGTATCGACTATAGAAAAGGAAGAAACTAAAGCTATCCGGATAATTGACCCATTAGATTTAATAGAATCCATAGAAAACACAGAATCACAGATTAAAGAAGTCCAAGAAGCGAAAGAACTGGAAATTCAAGGTTTAACTGAAGAAATAAATAAGAATGAAGAAATTGTACGAAAACTAAAAACTGAACTAGATACACTAGAATTAGAAGTAAACGAACTTGAAACTTCTTTACAAAGAAAGAGAGATGAGAAACAAACCCTTATTCAACGGAAATCTCCGATTAAGAGTGAGATAGAATCAGCAAAATCAAAATTTTCATTATTAGAGGCAGATCTTGCCACAAAACAAGCTGAGATCTCTCAGCTTAAAGAAAAATTAGGAGAGGTATAACGATGCCAAAATGCTCGCGTTGTGGATCTTATTTTATTAGACCACCCTGCCCCGTGTGTTCCCCTCCAACCACAGAACAATTAATAGAAGATGCTCCAGGACAGAAAGGAAAAACCATTGATGAGCTTCAAAATGATTTGAAGGATCTTCAATCTGCCTTGAAAAAACAGGAATCTGATTTTGAAACACGAATTCAGGAACTCAAGACCCGCGTGAATTCTCATGAAGAACAGGTTTCCGATTTGGAATTATCAAAAGTTTCGAGAGAGAAGAAAAAACAGGATATCAGCAGAGAAATATCAACAATGGATGAAGAAATAAATTCTCTAAAAAACGAGATTAATGAAATTGACGAAGAAAAAAAATCATTATTAGATAATATTCAAAAATCTGAAGATGCTCTGAAGGCCTTCGATTTAGAAATCTCTAGTTTGAAGGAAAAAATCAATAAACATGAGGACGAAGAACGACATGAGCATGAGGAGCAGGAGCGCCGTCAGCGTGAGGAAGAACAGAAACAAGAAGTAGACAGAGAAAAAGTGGATGAAACTAAGTCTGAACCAGACGAAAGTGGGTGTTAAAGAAAATATCCTTTTCCACTCAACTATTTCATAAAAGGTTCTCCTCTTGAAAGAACTTGCTAGTTTTAAAAGCGAATTTTCCTCTCACCAATTCATTGCCACTGTTTTCCTCAAAGATAAAGGGCTAATAATTGATATCACTGGCCCGAATGATCATTTAGGGGGAGTTGGAATTGGAATACCCTATATTCGAAAAAATGGAGCTGAATCAGCAAACCAGCATTGCTTTTCTTTTCCTGCTCATAGAGACGGAGAGCTAGCTGGAAGTATTGCTCAAATTATTTCAAAAATCACCCGCACTCAAACAGTAGTGCTACTTGGAATGCATTTTCCAGAAATTACTGAAACTCAGTTAAAAAAACTCATAAATTTTATGAAAAACTGGTCTGCTGATGTTGGACAACGAATAGTTACCGAAATTTCTTCAAATTTAAATATACAAGCAAAATAAAGACTATTCCAGCAATAAGAATTAGTGCTTCATGCAATTGTATTATTGGTTGTGGTGAGAAAGACTTTATAATTTTAAATCCTGGAGATAATTCACCAATGAACAAATACTCCTTAATAGCTGACCATGAATAAATCATGATTTCATAACTGTTCGGATTTAGATTTGACGTAGGTATTGACGAAAAGTAGATTGGTATCCCATTTTGATCGGTTGCCGAAGTAATACTAGGGAGAGACCAATTCAAAGTTCCCCTTTTGTTTTGAATATCTAGTATTCCATATAGATTGAGATTGGGGACTGGAATATTATAGTTCTCTAATTCAGTATTTATTATTCTGAAGGATATAGAAATTACTGATGTTGTGTCAAGAGCATAACAAAAGAGGTCATTGGACATCTCAGTAGCAACATATGAAATATTTTCGATTTTAAAAGTTCCAATAAGAGAGAAATTATACGCAGCGCTTATTTCCGGGTTTAGCGAATCTCGAAGATAAACATATGATTCGTTCCATTCAGAGAAGATTTGAAATCGAGTTCCAAAGGTAGTATTTGGAAGGTTAGAATTGATCAATCCATTCAAGAAAAGTGTTTCATTAGATTGAGAGATCTGAAACAGTTGTATGAAAGATGATGGTTGAGTGATATTAGTTAATCCTCCTTTTACTATTACTCTTTCGTTAGTAACGTTATAGACGCTTGAATTATGTTTAAATCCAATTTTCAAAGAGAGATTAATTGTCTCACCGTAATAGATTAAATTACTATCTTGTAATGTCTGTAAATCACGGTAATCAGTTTTAAAAGAAGCATCTGAAATAATGGAAATTCCTCTAATAGTGATAACAGGAAAACTATCATTGCTGATTAAATCGGGTACTAACTTCATCGTAGAGTTCCATGTCAATCGAACTGAAACATTATAGAAACCATATAGGAAGCGAATAGGGCAATCAATTCCTCTTGTTGTGTAAGTGTTCCCCTTAAAGTACTTTAATGTAAGATTGAAAACTTCTGTTTGTGTCTCATTGCTAGTAAAGACAATAGATGCATTAGCTTTAGGTGTGAAGTTACCATTTGAATATTTTAATGAAACATTTATGTTCATATCTTCCCCAGGGTAATATTGGGGGATGGAAGATAAATTTTCTAGAATTACCGTATCAATAATCTCAATTTGATCTGTAAACACAAGCTCAAAGTTGGATTGATTGAATGTAGTTGTTAATTTCCATGTTCCTAATAGAGCTTGGTCATAAACGTTCCAAATATAGTAAATTGCTTCAATAGTGGTATTGATTGGTTCTAATTTAAACCAGGGATAAATTTTTTGATCTGGCGCTTCTAAAATAGCACTTACAGTTCCATCTGTGATATTTTGGGTAGATATGTCAGGAACAGAACGATTCTGATAGAATATTGTTACATTAACATTATCTCCAGGCTGAATATCTTGAGATCCGAATTTTAAATAATGATTAAATCCTATAAATAATGTTGAATTACAAAAATAGACATGAGGTTCAATAATTGGTAAATTTCTGATAGATATCATATTGATTAATTTATGAGAACCTAATGTCCAATTAAAATCAGCTTGCAAATCCTTTTCTATGTCTACTACATATAAAGCATTTGATTTTCCAAAAAAACTTGAATTATGCTCAGTATAGCCGTGATGGGTAAGATTCCAAGTATCTACAGTCGTTACTAACTTCAAAGATCCATGAGATTTGTAACCATAAATTGTAAAATATTGTTCAATAGATCCGGGTTTTCCTTGAATAATATAGTTTGTTTTATTCATACTGTCAGGATATTCCTGAATTATTTCCTGATAGTGTGTTGTCTCTAAGGACAGATTGATAGAATTAAATATATCACCTGATAAAAGAAGAGTTAATGCAGCATAATATGTATCATGGATATTAACTCGTTTACTCTTTTCACTGTCACTATAGGTAAGGTTATTAGGACCAAATCCTCCCATATGAACCAATTCAGAGGTGCGGTAAGTTCTATTTTCCCGTTTAAGAAATTGAGATGAATAAATAAAATTAATTGTTTCATTATTAGTATCTTCAATGTTTTCTATTGCATTAAAAAGGTTGAAAATAGCGTAAGCCATTCCAGTTTCAGAAACAGTTGCGTATTCAGAGGTTCCAAATCCTCCTTTTGTAGGACCTGTTGTTTTTAGTAATGACCTCAACCAATTTGATACGCTTTCTTGATAATCATTAAGTTTTTTAGGTAATGTTATTCCTAATAGGTTTCCAAATCGCTCTAAAATCTTGATTGATTGAAGAGCATACCATGTTTCCTCAATTTTAGTTTGAAAAGGACTGTAGGAATAGAAGTATGAGTTTTCCCATGAATTCTCTAGGAATTCCAAAATATTGAGTGAATAATCTGACATAAAATCTAAGACAGTTACATTCACATCTTTATCGATCTTAGGAATTATTGCAACTTTATGAATTAAATCTAAAATCGTTAACGCTTGAAAAGTTGCCTTGATTGAACCGTTAATTTGTCCAACCTCATGGAAACTTAATTTTTCTTTATCGAAGGTTGAATTAATCACAAAGTCTAATAATTCTGAGTTTCTCGGTTTAAATTTCGTTGGTAATTCATCCATTATCCAGAGAGATGTCGCTACACCGAATGTTCCCTCTAATGAAGGATTATTAGCTTCTGAGCTGAGATAAAACCCTCCTGAATCCTCTTCATCTCCAAGAAGAATCAAATTGTTTGCAAGAGACAGCTCCTTTGTTTCCCATTCAGCCCCAAACTGATAGTAATCGAGACCAAAAAATCTTAAAACAGAAAGAGCTTCATAAGTAGCGGTTGATGTAGCAAAACCTTCATCTGCTTCTAAATAAATACCCGCTTCTTGATATAGCGAATTTAGGTATTCATATAAAGCATCAATACTAAATGTGTCATCATCTATTTGGGTATCGCTCTCAAAGGAATTTATTTTGAAATTATTATCGGAAATGATTTTTGTATTTTCTTGTATTCTCTCATCGTTTGTATTGAGAATGTTATGTGCGTTTGTGGCACTGGTTATAGAAATAAAGATTAGAGAAATGAGAAAAATTGTGTTTCTTGAAGTTTTCTTTGTTTTTAATGACTTATTAAGGAATTTCATGTACATTTCACATAAATTGGTATCTAGCTGAGCTATAATGTCGATTGATAGCTGGACAAGACTTAGTTTGTAGAATTTAGCCATCTCCCTTTGACCTTCTTTGAAAATATTATCCTTTCGAACCAATCTAAAATTCTAGTCGAAATAAAAAAAAAATTAAAAACAAAAATAAGCCGTATTTTCTGATGAAACACTAAGAACCAGGTTGATGAAACAAGAAATGAGCCGGAATTTAGAGGACCAGATGCGCTTATCTCTTAGAGCAATTTTATCGAAACAAATGGCTGGAGGAACAGATAAACATCAAATGCTAGCTTCCTTTATAAGCGATAATAGTGGTTTTCCATTAACAGGATTGAAAAAAAATAATGGATCTATTGTTGAAATGAAAATTGAAGAGTTCGAGCAAATATGTGCAATTCTCCCTCAAATGTGGGAAGGTATTACACCAACTTCTGAAAGTTTAGAGTTTTTGACAAACGAAAGAGAAGTAAATCATATCATAATTGGATTCAAGGAAAAGGATGATAGAAGACCTCAACTAGAAATGATGGTAACACGATTAGAGGAACTTTATCTCTCTTCAATCTACTATTCGAAAAAATAGGTGGTTCGATGACAGAAAACGACATTAGCAAACATATTGAACAGATCCAAATGTACAAAAAGAAGATTATCGACCTAGCCTATAAAAAAAGTAAGAATATCCTTTTATCAATACAGAAAGAAGCAGAAAAAGTGAAAGGGGGGTGTGAGAGACTTATTAAAGAAACAGAATCAAAACTTACAGAGGAAGGAGTGAAGAAAATAAAGTTTCGCTCTCAATTTGAATCGTTAAAAGCGATCAATGCATTATCACACTTCCTTGAAGATCAATTTTCCAATTTCACAGTTCCAGATCCTTCTAAGAAATTAACATCCGATGAGTTAAATCAATTCATTAGGGTCGTTTCACGTCTGATGAATGACATTAATCGGGAGCGAAGCATAACTGATCAAATAATGGGCCTTGATTATATTATCAAAAAGCGAACAATTTATTCACCTCTAGGTAAATTAAGTAGTGAATTATCAAATCTACGTAATCTTCAAAAAGAAGAATATCGTATAATTAAAGCTTTAGAGGATTTAAAAGAATTGAGAGAAGATATACAAAAACTGACGGAAGATATTTCGAAGACTAAAATAGAAATAAATGAATATCAGAAGGAATATGAAGATTTAGAAAAGGTTGAAGAGGAAACTGAGGGAGAAATTAACCTTATATTAGAGAACCCTTTGATAAAAAAATCACGAAACCTTGGAGTGCGAATGACTGAGCTAGAAATCGAAATTGGAAGGCATTTGAACTCATTTAAGAAGATATTTAAGAAATATGCCCGTGAAATTCAACGTGGATCAATTTCAGGTGAGTTTGGGATTGTAAATACTGCTCTAGCTTACGAAAAAACCCCCGTCCAGAGTTTTTTGAACGAAAAAGAAGATAATCCTGAAATTGTAGCGCTGCTAGAGGAATTGATTGAAGTTGGCTTATCTGGTCTTCATCTAAAGCAGAAAGATATCAACAATTTAAACCAAGAGTTAAAAGCTATACAACAAGAAAAGATGGATTCATGGAAAACAGAATGGAAACAGAATTTGATAGAAAAAGAGAAAATAGGAGAATCGCAAGGATTTAAATCGGTCAACGAGAAATTGACACGATTTGAACAAAAACTAGAAACAGTCAAAGTAAATTTGAAAGAAAAAGAGGAAGAAATCAACCTTGATGAGAAGAAATTAACTCAACTATCTGAATCATTAAATGAAAGACATCAACGTGCTAAAGACATTGTAAAAGAAGTACTCGAAAATGAAGAATAATTTCATCTGGATTCCTAGAGACTATTAAGACCCATATACTTAATTTTAAGCCCTCTATTAAACAGTTTCAATGTCAGAACGTTACCAAACCCCATTTCATTTCTAAAATTAACTAAAAAAAATGGATAATCAAGAATTAATGCATCAATTTTACTAGGTGTTATCATTCGTTGAGTTCTCCCTTCAAGCAATTCTATCGTATCATTATCTTGAATTCGCTTGATTTTACATGGTGAACCAATATCAATATCTTCTTTGTCATAAAGAATAAATGGTTCATCTAGCTTTTGTAGCAGTTTAAAAAAGGATTTTTCTTTATTCCAGTTCTTTGCATTGATCATTTGAACAATAGGAGGGGAAGAAATAATTAAATCTCGTCCTGTAAATCGATATTCCTTCTGAGATTCATCCTCAAAAATAAATGAAGTATTTTTGAAATTATCTTCGACATGAACCTCTTTCAGGCCCCAGGGCTGAATTTTTCCCTCTTTATAGACTAACCAATAAGGTAATTGTTGAAATTCGGATACATCAAGTCCGATTGATCGTGAGGAAATATCTTTTCCATTTCTAGAGAATTTGAATCTCCGAAATTTTCCATTTTTGATTTCTACCTTATCTAGAATTACTATATCTCCTCCTTTTGTGAAATATTGGTGCTGTGGTTCTGCTATGGCGAGGGTATAATCACATTTGGAAATTTTTACTGTATTTTCATTTGAGATTTCCATTTCTAATTCAATTGGTGAAACGATGTTTTCAGTACGATTAAAACCAATAATTTTCCCCCAGAGAGCAGTACCTTGAGATAACCAAGGTTTAGCAAGAACGTATCGCCCAACATAATATTTAGCCCAGTATTCCTCAAAAGTAATTTCCAAATAGTCCTCTATTGTCCCAAAATCTCGCATATACTTTTGTGATAGTAAATCAGCAAGTTTTTGATGACTTATTTGAAGTTTTTTTATCGTTCTCTTTCTTAATCCTGGAATTAATAGCATCCAAATCATAAACCCAGCTTTAAATGCCCCAATAGAGTGGTCTATTTGCATTGCTAACCGAATTGTTGTTAATGGATGGGATGCAATTAGATTCATGAAACAGGTCATTCTACTCGGAGCAAGATTCCGATAGAGATAATATGCTTGATCTCCCATGAAACGAATATCTTCATCTTTAGATCGCGTTTTTCCAGTCATTAATTGTGTATTAAATCCGATTTCTCCAGCAATACCATAATAGAAACCTTCTAAACGATATAATGACTCAGCCAAGTCTATTCCAAAACCTTTTTCCCTCGTGATTTTATCTGCTTGCCCTTCTAACATCTTTACAAAAGTAAGTAAAAATGCGAACAGCACTATGTTAAATAACCAGAAACTAAGAAAATCCCAGGTTTGGTTTGTGCCTAAAACATATTCCCAATAAGTAGAGGGAGCATCAATCACAGCTTTAATAGCAAGTTCCACCGCGGTGAGACCCAACAACAAGAGGGTATGCTTTCTCCCAACATGAGCTAATTCATGGGCAGTTATTCCACGAATTTCTGCATCAGTAAATTGATCTAAATCAGAAGCGATATAAGCAATACGTTGATCAAACCAGGGCCCATATGCGAAAGCGTTTAAGATAGGTGCCTTCACAATACCAATTCTTCGGATTGGTGTTGAGATTTCGGTTTGCACTTCTTTTATAATCTTCTCAACACGTGTATCTTCTAGGGTTTGAATTCCAAACAGAAGTGTCAGTAGTGGACCTGAAATCAGATATATGAAGATGTTGGTAGCAAAAATCGCGAGATATTTTGCTAAATCAGGAAGATTTAGTTGTAGAATAAGTAATAGAGCAACTAGGTATAGTACAAGATAAACCATTTGCGGACTAATGAAACGTGTTACTACAATGAATTTTTTACCAAAAACGATAAATGCAGTTAATATCATAATCCACAGAATTAAATTATAACCGATTCCTACAAAAAATTGATTAATATTAATATTTGGAGATAATCCAAGAGAAATCAGAAAAAGCTTGATTGTTTCTCCGAGAGAGGGGAAAACTTTGGTTGTTAAAAAACCCAGAACAACCATCACGAAGAAGAAACCATAACTAATGGTAAAAGTTACCATCATTTTAAACCAAATGAGGTTCTCCCGTACCTCGAACGATCCAATAATCATTAAAGCTAAGATTCCTGCTAAACCTGCAAGGAGAAGATCTCCTGTAAACGCAAAAAGTCCAGAAGCCATGACACCAACTCCAGAGAGCTCCATTAAATCAGGATAAGAACGATATTTCAGGTATTTTCTCAATTCTAGAAGGAAAATAACAGCTAAAAGAAAACAAATCCCACCTGCGAGGAGCTGTTCAATAGGAATTTCCGATATAATATTCTGGAGATCATTTTGGAAAATCAAAGGAGCCTACACCTCAAATTAAAATGAAATATGGTTTTTCACATCCAAATAAGCCAGTAGTATTTGAATTTAAAATGGCTACTTTGATCTCAAAATTTTTTTAATTTCCTTTTTTTTCCATTATTTGTGTCAGAAGCAAGATATTCAAAATTTATAGGCGTTAAAAAAGTGAAAAAAAAGCCAAAATGGATAAGAGCCAAACTCCCGACTGAAAAAGAGTATAGAAAAATACAAAGACTGCTAAAAAAACAAAATCTTCATACGGTTTGCGAAGAAGCGTTTTGTCCAAATCGTACAGAATGTTGGGAATCAGGAACCGCAACTTTTTTACTCATGGGGCCATATTGCACCCGTTCTTGTAAGTTTTGTGATGTAGAGACGCGTAATCCTCAACAATACCTAGATAAAAAGGAACCTGAGAACTTGGCCAACGTTGTTAAGGAGCTTGGGTTGAAATACGTTGTTTTAACATCTGTCACTCGTGATGATCTGACTGACGGGGGAGCAGATCACTTGACTCAATGTATAAAGGAAATAAAAGATAAAAATAATACGGTCAGGATCGAAATACTCATTCCTGATTTTAAGGGTGATTTAGACGCGCTCCAGAAGATTGTTGTGTGTAAACCCGATGTAATTGGACATAATATTGAAACTACAGAAGAACTCAGTCCCCTCGTACGAGATAAACGAGCTAGCTTTGAACAATCAATTCGTGTTTTAAGAAATATTAAGAAAATTGATTCTCAAGTATTGACTAAATCCTCAATTATGTTAGGACTAGGCGAGACTGATGAACAGATCTACGCTGCTCTTCAGGAACTGAGACTAGCAGGGGTGGATATCGTAACAATAGGACAATATTTACAACCTTCACGAAAGCATTTGAACGTTGTTGAGTACCTAGAGCCCGAAAAATATGAATATTGGGGAAAAAAAGCCCAAGAATTGGGTTTTCTCTATGTTGTCTCTGGTCCACTCGTTCGAAGTTCTTATCGTGCTGGGGAATTTTATATAGAAAATATTTTGAAAAAAAGGGTGAAAGTGAGTTAATTTTTAGATATTGTATTTCAATCTTACTATAAGCATATTTCTTGGCGAATCATACTTAATAATGATTGAGATAGAAGCTTTTCAAAATTAACTAGTTATTGTATCCTTATTTCGGAAGAATTAACTAGAGGAATGAAGCTTAAGCAAAGGGGAGATCTGAGTTTTTAGAAAAGAAATTCATTAAAGAACTCCATTTTGGCCCAAGAAACAAGATAAAAACGAAAAAGGTTAAATCTACAGTCACTAATTAAGTAACAAAATTGGCGTAGAACTTATCTAGAAAGTCATTAATAGATATTATTGGTAGCAATCACGATTAACATGGTTCAAAAGCATGATATCGAACGCCACAGAAAGTGCCCTGAATGTGGTGCTTTAGATAATGTAGTTTCTGATCCAAGGTTAGGGCAATTCATTTGTTCATGTTGTGGGGTGGTGATCGATTCAAAAATGTTTGATCAAGGCCCTGAATGGCGTGCTTATGATTATCAAGAGGAACAGGATCGTTCACGTGGAGGATCACCTTTATCATTACTCCAACCAGACTTTGGTATTAAAACACAGATAAGTAGATCCCGAAAGGATGGAAAAGGAAGAAAATTATCTTCTTCAAAAAGATTAGCATTTAACCGTTTGACAAATGTCGATAACCACGCCCATGAAAGCGAAATTAGAAATCTTCGGATTGCTTTACGTGAGCTTAAGCGGCTTAAAAGTCAAATGGAATTACCAGATCGTACAGCACAAATGGCTAGTTCGTATTATCGTCAATGTTTGAAGAAAAACCTCATTCGGGGTCGATCGATAGATGGTATGATTGCAGCCAGCTTATATCTAGCATGTCGCAAAACTAAGATTCCCCTAACCCTAAAGGATGTTTCCACAAATACTAATGTGTCATTCAAGGAGCTTGGACGATGTGTTAGAACAATAGTTCAACATCTTCAAACAAAACCTGATTCTGGAAGACATGAAGCACTGATACATCGCTTAGGAGAAGAATTATCTCTTTCAATGCCTACTCGCATGATAGCAGTTGGTATAGCAAAACAAACAAGAGAATTTGGTATAACTGTTGGGAAAAATCCCATGTCCATAGCTGCTGCTTGTTTATATATCGCAGGAGTCAAAACAGGAGAACGACGAACACAACAACAAATTGCTAGAGTTGCAAAAACTACACCAGTTACAATTCGTAACAGATTCAAAGAAATCGTCAGAGTTTTAAGAATGGATGATATTGAGGTGAAAAGAGGAGCTGCAGCTGTTCCTGTTTTCATTGAGGATCCGAAAACACACTTTAATACTTTTTAGGGTAAAGAAAAAACCTTTTCTTTCTTTCTTTTTTTTTGTAAATCATCTAAGGTAATGTTTCCTAATTACTACTTTAAAGAGGAAATATCATCATAAAATGCATCTAGGTCTAATTGATTATTGTAACCTTTCTTTTTTCCCTTTTCAATAAAAATTACACTTACAATAAAAGCGCAGACTTGATATAAGAATGTGAGTCCTGCAGTTAACATGTTGGAAGGGATTGAGAGTAGGAATAAAGGAAGAATTAGTACGTAAGTGATAATAAGAAATATATTCAAAGAAAATAGTATTAAGTAGGTTTTTGGCGGAAGAAAAACTTCAGGATTTAAAGAACTTAAAATTCTGCGAGAGTGAAAAGAGAGAGAGATAGTCAGAATTAATGTAATTATAATGAATAACGAAATAATTTGATCTACCAGTTGTAATGATCCATCATTAACCAATATTTGGACTATTAAGGAATAAATGTTCCAGAAAGAGTGGAAAATGATTGCATATCTCAATCCCCAACAAACAAAGATAATTGCTAATATTATTCCCAGAATGAAAGTAGCAAACAGATGTAGTATAGCATATCGAACACTTCTAAAGATGTTTATTGCTGTATGTGAGAGACTAAATATTAAAGCACTTGTACTGACGGCAAGAAATTTCGAATGGTATTGATTCAAGATAATTGAAATTATATAGCGGCGAAATATGAGCTCTTCGAATATAGGACCAAATACTGTGATTAGTATCGTAAACAAAATGAGATTAAGAGGAGTACTAAAATACTCATCGTATGGGGAAGCGAGGGTTGGATCAACGTGAATTAAGTCTAATCCAAAATCAACAATTGCAATTACAACCTCTATAATAGAGATAGATGTTATAAGTAGAAGGAATAGAAGAAGAATAAGTGAATAAAATCCTCTTTCCTGGGGGGTAGGATGGAGAGTAAATGTATTCCACTTAAATAAGAATATTATTAGAAGCGTGTTACTAAATATCAAGACAATCAAGGAAAGGAGTGCTTGGTTAATGGAGCTAATGAAGATGTTTGTTGGGAAAACGAATAATAAAACTGACCCAACCATCATTTGAGTTAGTGAATATCCTGATAGAAGAAATATTACTAGAATACCAAGTCTAAACCAAGTAAAAATCGAATTGAGTTGAACACTATCTTTCAGCTGATTGTTTAACATTACAGAAGAGAAATTATATTTACAAGAAGGGCAAAATAAGGTATTAATAGGATTTATTGTGTGACATGAGGGACAAATAGTAATATTTGATGAATTATGTCCGCAATGGACACAGAAGTTCTTTAATGGAGTTTTTTTCCCACAATATGGACAGACTTGAAAGGGCAATTATTGGATCATCCACGTGAGAGTCCCAGTTGCATTGAAAAAGGCTATCGTTTAAGAAAACCTATTAAATATTGGCCGAAAAGTTAAACCTACTAAAAAACAGAAGAAGCTTCTGTCGTGATATTCCAGTAGTGAATCGGAGAAACACTTAAATATATCTAAAGGGAAAGAAGAGGTCTTTTCTCGTGGTATTAGATTTCCTAGACGTAGAAATCATGGAGAATTTGAATAAAAAGCTCACATTAGCAATCGATGGACTTGAAAGTCCAACAAAAGAGCGAATTCGTGATTTCATTCTTGCGACCCAGGGCAAAAGGTTGCGTCCCGCGCTGATTTCGGTAACAACTGATCTATTAGTACGAGAGACTAAAAATTATGCTGCAGCTATGGAAAGATCTTACAATGCTGCTATCGCAATAGAACTCCTCCACAATATGACTTTAATACATGATGATCTAATCGATGGTGCCCCGATTAGACGAGGTAAGAAAGCTTTTCATATACTTCATGGAGCAGATCGGGCTCTTCATGATGGAGACGTTCTTCATGCGTATGCTTTAACTTTATTAAAAAATGAACCTACTCTTAACCTTGTTCTTGATTATGCTTATCAGGTTAGTTTAGGTAACGCTATCGAATTAGAATATCGATTAGATCAGAATTTTGACTTCAAGAAAAATCATGTAATAAAAATTATGGAATTAAAAACAGCAATTGTTTTTGCGGGGTGTGTAAAACTAGGATGTATTGCAGCCGATCGTGGTGAGATCTTTACAGATCGATTGCACGAAGCAATTGTAGCTGCTGGTATTGCTTTTCAAATTCAAGATGATTATCTAGATATTCTGGGAAACCCTGAAGACTTTGGAAAAGTACCTTATTGGGATATACAGGAATCTAAGAGGAACTTATTCCTTTATTTTGCTCTACAAACAGATCATGCTTCTCAAATTAAGGAAATTTATAATAAGCCAGTTGGAGAGAAAACAGAAGAGGATATTAAATTCGTCATAGAAACCTTCCGCTCTGTCAATCATAAAGTGAGAGAGGTAAGAGATGAATATGCTCAGTTCTGCATCCAAGAACTTGAAGAAATCCAGAATGAATCAAGTGTTAAAGATACAAGAGCGTTTGAGTTATTTGAATTCTTAAAAATTCTGGTTAGATTTCTTGCAGAACGCGAAAAATAATCAGCTTTGCTTACCTTTCAAAAAAATAATTTGGAAAGGAATTCCAATGAAAAATAAGGATATTCATAAATATACGATTGAGTTTACCAGAAATTTTTGGTTGAATTTAGTGGAAATAGCGGGTCATGGGAATGTCAAACAATTTATTATTCAAGCGCTGAAAGTCGCTCTAGAAGCTCATACAATAAAATGTTTAATATTATGTGGAGGTCGAGGAACCAGTTTTCGACCAATTGCTGTTGCTACTCCAGCTGTTATGCTACCTATTGGTTATCAACCTATTATTGAATATTCCATTGATCTATTACGGCGACATGCCTTAACAGAGATATTTCTCTCTGTAGGGTACTTAAAAGAACACATTCAACAACAATTCGCAGAAAAAGATATTCCTGGTGTAAATATAGGTTTCATTTCGGAAGATAAACCTTTAGATACTGCAGGAGCGGTATTGAATGCCCAAAAACAATTCAAATCTACATTTTTAGTAATGAATGGAGATCTAATTACTAATATCAATCTTGGTTTACTCATCGAATTCCACCGTCGAAAAATAAAAGAAGGGGGGATTGCGACAATGTTTATTCTTGAAAATAACAATGGGCAGATAGAATTTGATGAAAAGAGTCGACAAATATCCAAATTTGTAAGTGGAGGAAAGAAGGGATTAAATTATATTAATGCGGGCATATATATCTTTGAACCAGAGATCTTCGAGTATATAGAGAAACCAGTTTCTTCTCTAGAAAAAGACATTTTTCCTACAATAGCTAAGGAGGAAGTACTTTATGGGTACATTCCAAGTCACCCTGTTTATTGGAATCATGTCGACAGTCCAGAGAAGTACAAATTGGGTTGGTCTGATTTCTTAGCTGGAAAACTCGAATTCTAATAAATGGTCGAAAAAACGGAAGATACCTATAATGTGGGTATATCGGATTCTTTCTTGGATAAATCTAGCTATTTCTATTCTAATCTTTTTAGCTATCCCCATATACACAATATACAGCTTGACGTTAATTTTTTCGAATACTGATTTAATTACAATAATTCTTAATATTTTGCTCATTATAATTGAAGTGTTTGGATTTCTCTTTGCTTTCTATCTTTTTTATATGATTTCTGGTGCTTTCCAGTTTCGTTATAAGTCAAGCTCATTAAATCACGACAGATCTATTGAAAATCCACACTTCAGTATTATTATTCCCTCCCACGGAACTTCGTTTTCAGTACTGAAAAAAACTCTGGAAGGAGCTCTAAAAATTGATTACGATCGTTTTGAGATTATTGTCAGTGATAATGGTCAGGATCTCATTGTTACCAAGCAATTAGAGGAATTTTGTAATAAGAATCGAATTCAATTTTATCATAAACGAGACAGGCGAGGTTTCAAGGCTGGTAATATAAATGCAGTGCTCCATAAAACCAGTGGGGATTATATAGTAATTCTAGACTCAGACCACGTTGCAGTCCCAAACCTCCTCATAGAATTTTCAAAAGTAATATCAGATAAAAGAATTGGTTATATACAAGCTAAAGTTGCTTATCGAAATACACAACGATTATATCAAGCATCTAACTCTATTCTATATTCTCAGTTTTATGAAGTCTTTGAAGCAGCAAAAGATCAACGAGGGGTTGTTCTTTTTAATGGTACAACAGGATGTTTCCGAAAAGACGTTTTAGTTGAAGTTGGTGGCTTTTCTGAAGATACATTAATCGAAGATATCGACACCTCAATGAAAATTCTATCCCAAGGTTATGAAGGAAGGTATTTAGACTTTGTTGGGTCATATGGCTTGGTTCCTGAGTCTGCAAAATCCCAGATCGCGCAATTGTGGCGGTGGAGTACTGGAGCTACCAGCGTGCTTCGTTTACGTACCAGAATGATTCTAGGATCAAAAAATTTGAGTTGGTTTAAAAAATTAGAACTAATTTTGAATGCGATGGCTTTTTTCTCTGGAATTTGCGTTGTGTTGCTGATGACAATTCTAGCTGCTCTGATCTTGGGAAACATCCCATTTTTACGCCCCCAACCTTTTGGTTTACACTCAGGGTATATAATGCCAAGCCTAGTTGGGATATCATATACTATGTCGGCATTTCTCGCTATTCTTTGGGAACCACGGAAACAACATCTGTTGATAAGAGTAATTCAATTGATTCCGTTCTATTTATTCTCATTAGGGACTTTTCTTTTTTTAATATCAGGAGTAATTGAAGGTTTACGTTTGAAAACTACAACCCTCAACAGTGGGATCCTTTGGACTCGTGAGGTTCGCATTGTACGTAGTTCTCTAATAGCCCTTGGTTTTTGTGTTATCCTTATTTTGATTGGTTTAATCAGATGGTCCCACCCTTTTGCATCAGTTGTAGTTGGGGGTGTTTTGGGGTGGGTGTTAGCTCCCTTAATGCTACTATATGAGGAAATATTCCCTCCACATGAGAGTATAGAATCCTAATTAGATCGTTGATGATAGATACTTGCTCCGATGAAGTGAGCAATCCTTAGAGCTTCTGGAATAGTTCCAATGGATGTACATTTCTTAACAAGTAAATAGGCATCCTCTAGATGAATTCCAGCAGCTTGGAGGAGAATTAGAGGATTATCCTGAACTTGAATTGGTTCTCCAGCAAGCTTTATACTGCACCAGCGCTCTTGATCATCAGGAAAAGTTTTCTCTAGAGCAGATTTAATTTTATAAAAATCAGGATATTTCCTAAGGACTACAATAACAGGGATCCCTGTCATCTCATTTAAACGAACGATATTGAGAACCCCAAATCCCGCGATTGTAATACCCTGTAAAAGAATTGCCTTTAACTGATCTTTATGTGATGATTCCAGAATCATTTGACTAACAATCTTGGTGGCTTGGGAATCGTCTTTTTTAAGTTGGCTTTTGAGTATACCATCAACATAAGCAGCTCCCTTCATGATGACACCGAAAACTGGAATATCAATATCTTCCGTGGAAAAACGGTCAAATCCCCCATCATCGATTCCAATTATGGGAGTCTTCGACTTAACAGTCCGCCAGCGTTTAATGTCTTTCTCTTTCATTAGGAAGCACATGTTAAGATTATATTGTCTTATCTGATTAGAATCAGATTATTTAAATAGTTCCGAGGTAAAAATTTGATGATTGTTGTAAAAGAAGTGGATGCTTACCCACCTCTTCGAGTTAGGAAGAAACATTCCCATTTAGTTCTAGGAAATTTGAAGACTGAATATGGGATTAGTAAACCTCTCGAGATTGAGGAATCAATGCACTAGCACGAAGACTCCACAGCTCGTCTTTTAACATATCACGAATGGCAAAACGAATTGCTTCACTGCGATTGGGATACCGTCCACTGCGTACTAACTCGTCAAGTCCTAACACCTGATCATTTGGAAGATGCACTGTTATAAGTTTCATCATTTTGAATTATCAACCTCTTTAAGTCGGTTGTCGAAATTGATAACATAATTGATTTAAAACAAACATAATACAGGCATATTACATGGTACTATAGGCATATTACCCAGAAGTAGATTCACAATTATAGTTGCATCCGACATTTTTGTGTACTACTACCGAGCTAATAAAATTTTTAACAAAAGGTGATCATTCTCCCTTCTGCTATTTGAGGAGTAAAAATGGATTGAGCTCCTTGTGCCATTGTAAGCTCAATCATTATTAAATTTTTTTGGGTTCTTAAATGATGCTTCTTAATCTATTTATGGAATGGTATTTTGATTTGGACTCCTCCTATATACATAATGCACTCGAAAGAATTCCAATAACATGAACCCATCACATTCAGAATAAAGGGACTAATATGACTCTTATCTCAGAAGAATCAGAGAAATCTACAAGAAAAAAACTGCTTAACCTCTCACCCAACGCGAAAATTGTGCTTGAAAAACGCTATCTGAAACAAAATGAACGAGGGGAAGTTGTTGAAACCCCTGATCAGCTGTTCGAACGCGTAGCAAAAGCCATTGCGGCGAATGAAGCACGATATGGTGGGGATCCAACTATTTATGAAGAAAAGTTCCATGAAATGATGATTAATCTGGAGTTTCTGCCAAATTCGCCAACATTGATGAATGCGGGAACAGAACTAAATCAGTTATCAGCTTGCTTTGTTTTACCAGTACATGATGATATGGACTCCATTTTCCAAGCCATTAAAAATGCTGCTATTATTCACAAATCAGGAGGAGGCACGGGGTTCTCTTTCTCTCAATTACGCCCAGTAGATGACAAAGTCCAGACGACAGGTGGGGTTGCGAGTGGTCCAATCAGTTTCATGACAGTCTTCAACTCTGCAACAGAGATCATAAAACAAGGCGGAAGACGCAGAGGAGCAAATATGGGGTTGTTGAGGGTTGATCATCCCGATATCATGGGTTTCATTCATTGTAAAGAAGATTTAAGCACATTGAATAATTTCAATATCTCTGTGGGGCTTACTGAAACATTTATGGAGGCGGTTATTCAAGATGATGAATATCCTCTCATCAATCCCCGGAATTCGCAAGAAGTATCTCGACTCAAAGCCAGAAAAGTCTTTAGTGAAATTGTCACCATGGCTCATTCCAATGGAGAACCAGGCATAATCTTCTTGGATAGGATAAATGCCACTAACCCAACCCCTAGAGTAGGTGAGATTGAGGCAACAAATCCTTGTGTAACAGGGGAAACATTAGTAGCGACTGCTGATGGTAGATCTGCAGTTCCAATAAAACAACTAGCTAAAGAAGAAAATGATGTTCCTGTATTTACTGAAGATGATGAAGGAAGAATAACAGTTAGAATCATGAGAAGGCCAAGGTTGACGGGTAAAAAGGTGCCTGTATATCAAGTACACCTCGATTCAGGGGAGATTTTAAAAACAACAGCAAATCACGAATTTTATCTTAGAAATGGAACAATAAAACGAACAGATGAATTAAAATCTGGAGATAGTTTACATATCTTAACAAAAGTACTGCAATATCAAAGAGGGAAATATTTAGTCAATCCTCACAAGAAATACATGAGAATGTATAATCGAGGTCGGTCTGAAAAATCAGAACATACATTAATTGCAAAATTTTTCCATAATAACGATGAACCTATACCTGAAGATCATATAGTTCATCACATAGATTTTGACTCTGAAAATAATTCTCCAGTAAATCTAAAGATAATGAAAGTTGAAGAACATGATGCCTTACATGGAATATCGATGAGGGGGAAAAAGAATCCTATTTTTCAACTAAAATCTGATCCTAAGAAATGGAAAAAGTATAAAGCAAATAATCCTTTCTATCACCCTATTGGAGAAAATAATCCAAGATATGGTGTTAAAGTTTCTAAAGAAACAAAGAAAAAAATAAGTTTGGCACGGAAACAGTCTTATGAAAATAATCCAGAACAAAAACTCCTCCTCTCAAAGATCTCTTGTGAAAAATGGAAGGATCCAACTTATATCAAAAATACTCAGAATGGAAATCATCAAAGAGCCCTAAGAAAGCTAGATGAATGTAAGCAAAAAACAGATCTTAAATGCTTTTTAGATGGCAATAATGTAATGGTAGAAAAAACTTGTGACCATTGTGGTAAAATATTTCATATTAGTTTTAGCGAAAGAGAAATCAGTTATTGTAATAGAAAATGTTTCATGAAACATTTTAATTCAGAGAAAGAAATAATTATCAAAAGAACTTTTGGTTTGAGGAAGACATACAAAAATCTTGCTGAAGAAAAAAGAATAAAACAGATACGGTGCTATCTTGAACTAAAGGAAAAGTTAAATAGAGAACCTTTTAAAAAAGAATGGGAAAAATTATGTAAGCAATCTTCCATCCCATTCAGATTAGGTACAAAATTTGGATTTAAGAGTTATAGAGAGCTTAAAGAACAGTCATCTATGTATAATCATAAGGTTACAAAAGTTGAATATTTTGGAGAGGAAGATGTTTATAATGGGACAGTAGATGAATTTCATTCTTTTTTCGTTGGAGGGTTTGAAGAAAAAGATGGAGAGAGAAAGAAGATTAAATTCGTCAAAACACGAAACTGCGGCGAACAACCTCTGCTAGCATACGAATCATGTAATTTAGGATCAATCAATCTTAGTAAGATGATAAAGAAGGACTACCTCGACCCAAGTAAATTTCATGTTGATTATGACCATCTTGAACGAGTTGTTATCCTCGCAGTACGCTTTCTTGACAATGTAATAGATGTTTCCACTTTTCCCCTTCCAGAAATTGATCGAATGACAAAATCTAACCGAAAGATTGGATTAGGAGTCATGGGATTTGCAGACTTACTCATTAAATTAGGAATTCCTTATAATTCGCAGGAGGGAATTGATCTGGCACAACGAATAATGAAATACATCCATACCATCGCCATCCGAGAGTCACAAAAACTAGCTCAAGAGCGCGGCTCATTTCCTAATTTTGAAAAGAGCACTCATGCTGATAAGTATCCTTTGATGCGAAACGCGACCTTGACAACATTGGCTCCAACTGGGTCTATTTCAATAATAGCGGGTTGTTCTAGTGGTATCGAACCACTTTTTATGTTAACTTATGAGCGACGTGTCTTAGATGATGATATTCTCGTTGAAGGATATCCTTTCTTTGTTGAGACTGCTAAAAAACAGGGTTTTTATTCCGAAGAACTAATGGAAAAAATCGCTAGAGCGGGCTCAATCGCAGAAATGACTGAAATTCCTGAAGAAATACGCAAGATCTTTGTCACAGCACACAACATCTCCCCTGAGTGGCATGTCAGAATGCAATCAGCGTTCCAGACATCAGGTGTAGACAATGCAGTGAGTAAGACGATAAATTTTCCTAAAGAAGCAACAGAGGATGATATCCATGATGCTTATATGTTAGCTTACAAATTAGGTTGTAAAGGATTAACAGTATACCGATCTGGCTCTCGATCTTACGATGTTCTATCCAAAAAAGGCACTAATGAAGTTAAAAAAGTCGAAGAGGTTCAACCAACTAAAAAACCTAGATATCGGCCAGATATTACACGGGGAGTAACTGAACGGGTTAGAGTGGGTTGTGGAACAAACCTGTTCATAACAATCAATGAAGATGAGGAGGGATTAGCAGAATTATTCTTATCTTTAGGAAAATCTGGTGGTTGTGTCGCATCACATATCGAATCGATGGGTAGATTAATTTCATTAGCCCTCCGAAGTAGAATTGAACCAGAGGAAATAACACTTCAGCTTAAATCAATACGTTGTCCATCTCCTACTTTTGGTGCAGAAGGTCCAATTTTATCTTGTGCTGATGCAGTCGCTAAGTCCGTAGAACGCTTCATAAATCGCTATAGTATTAATAATCACAAAACTGAAGCTCATACTGTTTCAGAAACTAAGGGAACTCCATCTGATTCAGATAGTAACTCCATTTATCTCTCCCATACTACTTCAGGATTACGTCCAGAATGTCCTGAATGTGGAAATCTTGTAGAGCATAGTGAAGGCTGTATTCTTTGCCGAGTTTGCGGTTATTCTAAATGTGGTTAATTAAGGGGTTTAGCTTTAGGTATTACCTGCAAAATACGCTCCTCAAAGAACAGACATAATCGGCATTCTTCTAAAAATATTGACTTTGTCGCTTTAGCATTAGAAATTAAGAGGGTGTATTCATACATCTTGAAGTTATATTAGTACATCTTTTATAATCGAAGGTTAACTATGCTAACTGAATTATTAAAGCATGGACATTCTTATTTAAAAAACCATTTGCTTCTGATAGCTGATATATCAGAGTAAAGTCTTTAAAAAGGGTGTCTTAAGGGATTATCGGATACCTGAAAAAGCCTACTTCCACTACTGGGCAGATGTTGATAGAAGAAGCCGATATTCTAACAATAAAGGTTCTTGCTTTAGATAACACGAGAAAACTCAAGGAGCTCTTAATACGTGAAATGGAACGACGAAGAAGCCCCCAAAACAGCGATGGCTACATTGAATCTCGTTTCAGGTGTAACTTTGTGGGAGGAAATGATTCGAGATCGGAGAGAGTTTTGTCTTAATAAGTGCCAAAATAACAAAGTAGTTAACATGTTACGACCTAAGTGCACTGATCGTCGTTATTTAGATGTCCTTCTATTGAAGCGTGAGACTAAAAAGAATATGCCTATGTTTTGTTATTCTCAACGAATAAAAGGGCTTAATAGATCATTTCAAGAAGGTGAAATGTTACTTCCTGATGTTTATGTATACATTGATGATTATTGGAAAATCATCCACGAAAAACAGTCATCGCCTCGTCGTTCCGCTTCAGATATTCTCAAACGTACGATTATTAAGGGAAAAGAAGTGCTACCTATGGGGAGTGTGGATCAAGTCCTTGAAACTCACTTTTTACGCGATCAACTTTTTCTCCTTTGGCCTAAATTAGATCTATGTTTAATTAACGCCCAAGAAACAAGTATTCACAGTATAAGTATGTTTCGTTCAATTGTTGAAACTCTTGCAGAATCTTATGGTCTTGAAATAGATTTAGATATTGAAGGTAACTTCATCAATCTAAAATTTGAAAACCTTAACTTAAAAGACTCAGTTACCGTTGAAGAAGAGCTGCAAAAATCATCTGCTTTTACAGGTTTTTCTGGTACAGAGATTTGGGCAGAGGTTTCATTACCTTCAGGACTTGAGGAAGAGGAATTCGAATTTAAAGTCAAAGATCTTCATTTTATTTTTAAAACTGTATCCAATGTGATTGAAATTGTGGAAGGGGATGAAGACGATAAGAAGCTGGCTGATTCGATAACGGAACTTTCCCCAGTTATCACGGAAAAAGATCAAGATTCAAAATAAAATTCCTTTCTTCGTAATTAATTTTAAGGGAATTTGTTTATATATTTGCAGATCAAAGGAACCAAAATTATATGTTCTCAATAAGAAGAAAAGATGGTTTAGCACGATTAGGAACATTGTTGACAAAACATGGTAAGATTTCAACTCCTGTTCTATTGCCTGTCATCAATCCAAACCGCCAGCTAATACCCCCTGAAGAAATGGTCGAACTCGGAGCAGAAGCCTTTATTACAAATGCTTATTTAATATATAAAGACTCTCTAAATCGAGAATTAGCACTTAATAAAGGTCTACACAATTTTATTGGATTTTCTGGTCCACTTATGACGGATTCAGGTGCCTTTCAGTTAATGCAATATGGAGAGGTTTCAGTTACTAATGAAGAGATAACAAAGTTTCAAGAAAAGATCAAGACTGATATAGGTGTTTTCTTAGATATTCCAATAAAGAAGGGAACATATGAGGAGACTAAATCTGCACTGGAAAAAACAATAAATCGTGCAGACGAACACATTCAAAACCGAAATTCATCAGATAATGTCTTATGGGCTGGTCCAATACAGGGAGGAAAATACTTAGATTTGATCAAAAAATCTTGTGTAGAAATGGCTCAGAAAGATTTCACTCTACATCCTATAGGGTCTGTTGTTCCTTTACTAGAAGCTTATGAATTCGAAATTATTTCTCGAATAATTCTGACTGTAAAGCAGCTTTTACCACCTAATCGTCCAATTCACTTATTTGGAGCAGGCCATCCTATGTTATTCGCTGTTGCAGTCTTTCTTGGGGTTGATATATTTGATTCAGCAGCATATGTTCTTTATGCTAAAGACAATCGGTATATCACTATTTCTGGAACTGAATATCTAAAAAATCTGGAATATCTCCCATGTTCATGTGAGGTTTGTTTACAATATTCTGCTAGTGAATTAAAACAGTTAGATCAAGAAATACGGACTACATTATTGGCAAAGCACAACCTCAGTACAAGTTTAGCAGAAATTCGTAGAATTAAACAAGCCATAATCGAAGGTCGCTTGTATGAACTTGTTCTCACGCGAACAATGAACCATCCTTCCCTAGCAAGAATTTTACACCTTTTATTTGGCGCCCCAACCTCCCAGTTCGTCGAGCAGTATGAACCAATATCAAAATCTCGATCTCTACTAATATCTCATCCTATTCTTGCATTTCAACCTTTATTATTACGATATCAGAAGCGAATTTTAGAAAGGTTCTATCATTGGAGCCCTAGATTGCTAATAGGACAAGATTTCCAACACTTGCGCTCTTCTTCCTCCTACCAGGTGATTAGATTATCTCCTCTATTTGGGATAATACCTGACGAATTACAAGGAGTCTTTCCATTAGTACAACACGAAAGAGTTCCTCTGAAATATTCCTCAGAAATAAAAAACTTCATCTCTCAATTTTTTGAAAAATATAAGAGAAATTTCAAGCATATAGAAGTTCATCCTTCTGTCGACGTAGATATAGAAATAATGAAAGAATTTAATGGTTTTGATGGAAAAAAAGCAAATCAGAAAGTTAATGAGACTCATATTGTAAAGGCAATATTGGAATATCAGTTTGGGGTTGGATCGCACTTGGTTATAGATGATCAATTTCTATGCGTAAAAAGATCCAAAAAAACAGGTATACTTCGCCAATTTTCAGACGAATCAGGAATACTAGGGACTTTTCGAGCTTCGGATTTTGTGGTAGTCCCTACAAGGGATTTTGCTCGCAAATTACATGAATATATTCCTCCTCCACGGTTACGAGTAGTAGCAAAGAGTGAATGTATTCCATACATCTCTAAAAACAGAGATTTATTGGCGAAATTTGTACTAGACTGTGATTCTGAAATCCGTTGTGGAGAAGAAGTGTTTATTGTGGATGAAAACGATTCATTTTTGAATTGTGGTAAAACTATTCTTTCAGCTTCAGAAATGATTGCGTTTCAACGTGGAGTAGCAGTTCAGGTTCGAGGATAATTAAATAACCAGGTATGATATCTTCTATAACGAGATAAAAACATTTATCAAAATTATTAAAGTAATCCAATCTTGTCAATCTAAAGAAGGTCAAATTTTGCCTCGGAACCCATCTCGTAAGACATTATTGGAAATTTCTAACCAACCAGAACTCTGGATATTTAGTAATCTTCTAGTTGAAGATTGGCTTATAGATGATGACCTGAAGAAACCTGTATTTAAGAAACAAGTAAGTATCCCAATTTCCCTTCCTAGTGGTACTGCAATATTGAAGATAGAATCAGATGGCCCAAAAGGGCAAATAATTTCCGTCGCAGTGGTTCATGGCTCCGAAATCCAGTTATTCCAATTGATGGAACCATCGGGGTTTCCAGAATTTCAAGCAACTGTATTAAATTACAAAAAAGAGATTTATCAACATAATTTTGATTTCTACAGTTATCTACGCGCTTTCTATTTTGGTAAGATGAGAGAATTTGGAATTACCGAGATTCTCGGTTTAGAGACTAATGTTAAAGATTTAGCAGAGTATGGTGTAAAATCTCGAATATTACAACGATTCTCCGACCCGATACAAGGCTATGAGGTTCCTCAATATTGGCGTGTAAATAAGAAACTAATTTCACTTAAATCCCGCAAAAATTCGAGGAGTACTATAATAATTAATCTGCGTAAGACGATTTGCGATAGATTAGCAAAACACGCTGTTATTGAGGGACTCCGTTGTGCAATAATTGCCTTAAAACATTATGCTTCATTACTAGACGAATTAACTTCGGAAACACGAGTGAATCAACCAGAAGAATACAGAACTTTAGCTGATGGTTTGTACGAATTAGGTGATTTCCAGAATTCAGCTATATTCTACTCTAAATGTTTATCTCAACCAACTTTGGTGAATGAAATTGAGAGGGATCAAATATTAACAGCATTGAAAGACTCAATTGAACGATTAGCACCTCAAGATTTTCTAGAATACGCCTTGTTTGCAGCTAAGGTGGCAAGAGATCACAGTGACGAATAATCTATTTTATTACATCATTATTATTGTGAGAGGATATATTGATAGAGATTGATATCCAGAAGTTTCGCACCATAAAAAATCTCCCCATACTTTTTATTAATTAGTGATCCAAAATATCTGCCCATTCCCTCTATCCAATCCACAATTGGAGGATTATAAGAAGGATGAGCTCTAAACTGCGATTTATACGATAATAATGCTTGTTTTTTTCTTTCGAACTGTTTACTGATATCTATTATGAATTGAAGAGGCAAATTCGTTTGGCTTAATTCACGAGCAGTGTAATAATAAAATGTATGTTTAATTCTCCACGCAGGAAGGCCATCAAAATGATGGCTCCATTTAGATAAACGGCTATAAAAAACTGCCGCATCGAAGATAAGTTGGCTTTGATAATGATCTGGTGATGCCCCAGGAGTCATTCCTTGCATCCCGATAACTATTTTTGGCTTCATTTGGCGGAATGCTTTGGCTAAAGTGAGTCGTGTGGCAATATTATCTATAAGACGACGATTAGGAAGATTAAGTAAGATTCTTTCAATTCCCAAAATTCTAGCAGCCTCCAACGACTCTTTGATTCGAATTTCGGGGTCATCGTTAAATGGAGTTGGTTCGCCATCTGTTAAGTCAATAATTCCAACACGGTATCCTAATTCAGCAAGTTGGAGTAATGTGCCACCACATCCAATCTCAGCATCGTCAGGATGAGGAGATACCGCAATTAGATCAAAATTATCAGTCATACTTGTTCTCCACACAATTAAATGAATCGATTCAATGTTGTTTGAGAAAAATTTTGTATTATTATTAATTGCTTTTTTATTAAAGTGGTTTGTATGGAGCCCCTGTATTCATTCCATGACTAACCAGATCACTCAACTTATATAATGCTGATTTGATAAATAAGAATCAAATAATTCGTTCTCCGAGTTAGGAAAAACCTTATTGGTTCGAACATAAAAAACAAGATTATATTGAAAGGTGTAGAGAAGGTTATTTTATCTGGTTACGTCATAGTTAGGATTTCCAAATAAATAAGGGGACATATAATTTCGAATAAAATATATAATAATGATGGGGGAGATGTACTTGTTAGCTTGGAGTTACATACTATTAACATTCTCTGGTATTTTGCTACTTTGAGAGGTTAATATTCTTCGTTACGGAGAATCAATATTAACGAGGAAGATTCATTGAGTCAAGAAGAAGAACTTGTTTTTGAAGAGGCTCAAAAAGGCATTAAAATCGTATTTTGGGGTCCTACATTAGCTGGAAAAACCACTGCGCTCAGTTTATTTCATGCTATTAAGAAAAAAGAGGATCCAGAAAGTGTTTATAACTTTTTGAAACTCGAGGATAAAGCAACTGAACGAACTATCGGTTTTGATCAAGCTACTTTCGGTCTAGGAACTGGCCCAGGAACAGGATTCAAATACCATCTTTTTACAACTCCTGGCCAAGATCGGTTTAAGTCAATGAGAAAAATCGTTGTGAATGGTCTTCATGGACTTATTGTAGTAATTGACTCAGAAAAAGCTCGTTGGGATGAAAATAAGGATAGTCTCACTGAACTTTTCGACATATTAGGGGAAAAACTCTATAGTCGCGAAGTTAAGATGGCTATAATGTTGAATAAGATGGATCTCCCCGCTGAAACCCGTATTTCCGCAGCTGATGTGGGTAAGCTAATGTTAGAAGCAGGGATTTCTGATACTCTACGTGATACATTTGCTAGCACTTTTGAAGTAAGTTGTCTAGAAGCCTTAGCCGCCTTAAAAGATGCATGGGGTAAGGGGGAATGGAATCCTAAACAGCGTCCTCAACCAGTACAAAGGATCATTCAACCTATCCAAATGGTCATTCGTGATATTCTTGTTTCAGAATTAAGAAAAGGATAATTTGCAAAAGAACTTCCTTCCCTACTTGAAAAATCCCTTCTTCTTTTTTGATGAAGAATGATCCGGATTTGAGGATAGCTTTTTTTAGAGAAAGGGGATTCTGAAAATTTAGAAAAAGAATCTAGAATGGAAGGTTTTTTTCTATTATGTATAATATGGAGTTAATCATATGAAAAAAACACGATTACAGGAAATCCAAGAGGGGATTCATAAGCTTAGTAAAACAGAAAGGTTACGATTAGATTTAAAACCAGAAGAAATACCAAAATTACCCTCAGGAAAAGAAGCACTTAGTCCGTCAACTGTTGCTGGTTGGCAAACCGAGGGGATAATCCGAGCTATTATTTCAAACCTCCATAATGGTAAGGACTGGGAAACGTTCTTTATTTATGGAGGAAGTGGAAAAGCAATGCGAAATTGGCAAGCTTATTATGATACAATTGAACTACTTAAAACTTTAAAGCCTAATGAAACTTTATTCATGCAATCAGGGGTTCCTTATGGTAAAACAATCACTCATCCACTTGCACCTCGTTGTGTAATAACTAATTCAGTAATTGTCCCAAATTGGACTCAATCGTTTCAAGAGATGGTTGATGCTGGTTTAACAGTTTACGGGCAAATGACTGCAGGAAGCTGGATCTTCATTGGTTTACAAGGCATAATTCAAGGAACTTATGAAACTGTTTCTGCAGCGATAGCAACAGCTGAATCAAAGCTAGATTCCATGATGAAACTCTCAGATTTTGAAAAAAAACTTGTTGTGAGTGCAGGTTTAGGATTAATGGGAGGAGCTCAACCTTTAGCTATTAAAATGGCTGGTAAAACCTCATTAATTGCAGAAATTGATCCAGAGAATTTAGATCGAATGTATCATCTGGGTCGAGAGAAAGGGACTCCATATTTAGACATGAAAACCGAATCAATTTCTGAAGGAATCCAATTTGCACGAGAATCTGTGGAAAAAACGGAACCCGTTTCAATAGGCATTTTATGCAATGCTGTCGATCTCTTGGAATATCTTATTGCCCAAAAAATCACTCCACATGTTTTAACTGATCAAACATCGGCACATGATATGTTGAATGGCTACGTTCCAGCTGAAATGACCTTTGCAGAAGCTTTAACGCTCAGGAATACTAATCCCGAGCAGTACAAAAAATTGGCTTATGAGACAGTAAAACGTCATGTGCAAGCGATGATAACATTGCAAGAAAGAGGTGCTGAAACTTTTGATTATGGGAATAATATTCGAGCTCAAGCTTATAATGCTGGGCTTTCGACAGCATTTCAATTCTCCGGATTTGTGCCAAATTATATACGCCCTCTCTTTTGTGAGGGAAAAGGCCCATTTCGATGGGCTGCTCTTTCAAATGACCCAGAAGACATACGAATTTCAGATAAATATGCGAAAATGTTATTTCATGATGACCCAATGTTAATTAATTGGATAGAGTTAGCATCAAAATGTATTCCGTTTGAGGGGGGCTTACCAGCAAGAGTATTTTGGGCAGGATATAAAGGCCGAGCTGCTTTTGGAATGCTTTTGAATAAGCTTTATTCTGATGGTATTATTAAGGCTCCTGTAATAATTGGACGAGACCACCTTGATGGAGGTTCCGTAGCGAGCCCATACCGAGAAACGGAAGGGATGAAGGATGGATCAGACGCAATTGGAGATTATCCTGTGTTAAACTTATTAGGTAATTCTCTTTGTGGTGCAACATGGACTAGTTATCATGGTGGTGGTGGTGTTGGGGTGGGTTATTCGTTACACGCTGGTCAAGTTTGTGTTGCTGATGGAACACCTATGGCTCAAGAAATGATATTTCGAGTACTAACTTGGGATCCAATGTCAGCCATTTTACGCCATGCTGCTGCAGAATACAATAAAGCTCTAGAAGTAGCTGATGTCAATAATATTATCGTACCAGGAAAAAATGGTACCAAAATAACCATGAACTATAAAGATCTGTATTTAGAACTAATTCAATTAGTAAAAGAACGAACACAGGTAGATCTTTTCCCCCCATTAGAGACAATAACCTTAGATCTTTTTTAATTATAATTTCGTGATAAAGATGAAAAAACCTCTGATCAAACTAAATGGAGATACTTTGTCGATTTCAACCGTGGTCGCAGTTGCTCGTGAGGAGGCAAAAGTTACAATTACAGAAGGGGCAAAAGAAAGGATTAATCAGGCTTCCCGGATTGTAGAAGATATTTTGAAAGAAAAACGGAAGGTTTATGGTGTGACTACTGGATTTGGATATCTCCAGAACACGACAATTTCACCACATGATGCTCAGAAACTTCAAAATAACTTAGTGATCAGTCACGCAGCTGGTGTGGGTCCAGAATTCTCTCGTGAGGTCGTAAGAGGCATGATGCTACTTCAGATAAATAAATTTGCCCGAGGCCACTCTGGAATTCGCTTAAAGGTGGTGTCTCTCTTATTAAACCTCTTAAATAAAAATATAATTCCTATTGTACCCTCGCAGGGAAGTTTAGGCGCAAGTGGTGATTTAGCTCCTTTAGCACATTTAGCACTAGTGTTGATCGGTAGGGGGCTTGCCTATCATAAAGAAGTTTGCGTATCTGGGCTTAAAGCTTTAGAAATAGCTGGTCTATCACCTGTAGAACTATCTGCTAAAGAGGGACTCGCGCTTCTTAATGGAACTCAAGCCATGACTTCACTAGCAGCACTAGCAGTAGCAGATGCAGAATATTTAGTAAGAATTGCTAATATTGCAACTAGCATGAGCATGGAAGTCCATCAGGCTAATATAGATGCTTTAAATCCGAAAATCCATGATTCAAGACCACACAAAGGGCAAATAGATGCCGCCAAAACAATTTTTGATCTTTTAAAGGGAAGTAAGCGGATTCGTGAAAATATAGCATATCAGGATAGTTACTCCTTACGTTGTGCACCAGTAGTACACGGGGCTACTTTGGATGCAATTAAGTATGTTAAACAAGTTGTAGAAATAGAAATGAATTCCTCGACTGACAATCCTTTGATTTTTTCTTCAAACCAAATCCTAAGTGGTGGAAATTTTCATGGACAACCTATTGCTCTCGCTATGGACTTTTTAGGGATTGCAGTTAGTGGACTAGGAAACATCTCTGAACGACGCATTGAACGTTTATTAAATCCTAATCTCAGTGGATTACCAGCATTTCTCTCTTTGAAAAGCGGTATAAACTCTGGTTTCATGATAGCTCAATATACTGCTGCTTCATTAGTTTCTGAAAATAAACAATTGGCGTCTCCGTCCTCTGTTGATTCTATTCCTGTATCTGCCAATCAGGAAGATCATGTAAGTATGGGAACTATTTCTGCAAATTATACTCGGAGAATAGTCGAGCATGTGCAAATCATTCTAGCTATAGAACTATTGTGTGTGGCACAAGCAATAGATATAGCTGAAATTCAAGATCAACTAGCTCCTACAACCTTAGAAGTGTATCAAAAGATCCGAAAATCAATACCAATGTTGATTGAAGATCGAGAAATTTCATCCGACATAAATATGTGTGTTGAATTAATCCGGAATAGGCAGTTCTAGATGTTTATTTGATGAAATTAGGGCCGGGGTATCTGCTGCTACTATTTTACCATTTTTAATAACCATACAAATTAAGCTAGCTGTTCCAAATTTATAGGGAATAAATTTATTATTTTTTGCATTGATTACCACTAGGTCAGCCTGTTTTCCTACCTCTATACTTCCAATACTATCTTGAAGTCCAATAGCAGCAGAAGAATTAAATGTTGAAGCAATTAAAGCCTCTATAGGCGTCATACGCATGGTGAAACATGCAAGGGTAATAATTTGAAGCATTGAATAGCAATAGCAATTAGGATTTAAATCCGTCGCTAGAGCTATAGGGAGATCAAATTCATCAATCATTCTACGAGCTGGAGGATAATCATTTTTCATAAGAGAAAATGGAGTTCCAGGTAAAAGTACTGGAATGACTCTTGCTTCTGCGAGAGCCCTGAAACCATCATCATTTGTTGTTAACAGATGATCTGCAGAAATTGCTCCTACCTCCGCGGCGAGTTGGGCTCCCCCCGTTCGTTCAATTTCATCTGCATGTATTTTTGGTTGAAGGCCAGCTTTTTTTCCAGCTAACAGGATTTCACGAGTTTCATCTATTGAAAAAACCCCCCTCTCACAAAAAACATCAATAAAGTTTGCTAAATGGTTTTTTGATATTTGAGGTATAGCATCTTCAATTATCAGATCAATAAATTTCTGCTTCTTGTTTGAAAACTCAGGTGGAACTGCATGAGCACCTAAATAAGTTGGGATAACAGTAGTATAATCTAATTTGTTCAATTCTCTGAATGCTCTTAATTGTTTGATCTCGGTTTTAACGTCAAGACCATAACCACTCTTCGCCTCAATAGTTGTTGTTCCATGCTTCAGCATAATTTCAGTGTTTTTTTCACCATTCTCTATTAAATTCCTTAAACTGGCTTCTCGTGTAGCTTCAACTGTTCTCATGATCCCTCCTCCTTGCTTCAAGATTTCAAGATAGGTTTTCCCCTGCAATTTCATATTTAATTCGTCTTCACGATCTCCTGCAAAAGAGAGATGTGTGTGTGAATCAACAAAACCAGGAATTATTGTTTTTCCAGTTACATTTACAATAGAAGGGTTTGATATGGGACTATTTGATTTGGTTACGGGATAATCGAGAATATCAGAGATTAATCCATTTTGAATAATAAGAGATCCATTCTTGATGAAAATTACCTCTAAATCACTCATTCGTAAATGAGATTTATAAGTTTCAGTTTTAAATACTACAATTTCGCTTGCATTAGAAAGTATTAAAGCTCTGTCCGCATTTAGCATATCTATCCCTTCTTGGTAATGAAAACACCTTTTAAAAGTTAAAAATCGTAATGATAACTGATTTATTTTGTTTTAATTAATAACAGAACGAGGTTTCGATTTTTATCATATTGAGATGATATTCTTGGATTCTAAGAACACATATGAAACCATCTGCTTCAACTAATGGTTAATCACTAGGAACAATTTAAAAGAAAAATCATTTAGTAAGTGATATTAAACAATTTGATCTAGTTCATCGTGAAGATCTCAAAAACGGAAGAAAGATTAAAACTCTTTAATTAAATGATTTTATTACGTGGAGATTAGAAAGTGTCCTCTATAACAAAACGATTAGGAAAATGGATTAAAAAAACAGAAGAACCAAGTGAAAAGGAACTTATTGTAGGATTCATCCATGATCTGGAATCAGTTCTTGAATCTATGGAGGGAATGGCAGATGATATATCAGGAGGTTACTCTAAACAAGTTCTTGAAAAACGTTCTTTATCATCAAAAATCCTGGGATCAATGCCTAAATTTGCTCAACCAAGTAGAATACGTAAACAAAATGAAAAAATTAAAGAGATAGAGGAAACTAAAAGGAAAATGCAATTATTACGAGGCACTTTGACGAACATTGGCGAATCCATCGATTCAATGGATCTGAGAGCGGCTCCACCTGAAAGTGATGAGATGGGAAATCGTATTTATGAGTTAGCTTATCCTGGGGAAGCAATCTCTTCTCAAAATGTAGGTACGTTAGAAGAAAGACTTCAAATATTGGAAAATTCTTTTTTAACTTCAATGGACAAAATGAACGTTCAATTAAATCAAATTTCTCAAAATTTGACCACTTTAACTCGAAGACTCGATGAGCAAGGAGTTAAGATCGATAAAATTGATGAGAAAATTACTGAAGTTGACTCAAAGCTTCAAAAAGTCCAGTCTACTTTAGGGAAAATCTCTCGAAAGCTTACTCAGAACAGAACATTATTAGCCTTATTAGCAGGATCAGTGATTGCCCTAGTTATAGTAATTGTGGTACTTTAAAGCACAATATTTTTATTAAAATGTTGAAATAAATTCAGTTATGAATAAGAATTAGAAAAGAATTAAAATCACAAGCTTAAAAAGTGATATATGTGGAAGTGTGATTAGAAAGTTAGGTGAAGACCGTATGGTGCAAAGAGACGAAATACACCGGGAACTCACTCGATTATTGAAGAGCGATAC
>JBHLPQ010000129.1:0-10784 GCA_048939265.1 Promethearchaeota archaeon | reverse complement strand
CAAAGGGGGACAATTAAGAGTTTATCAAAAAATCGACTACGATTCTTTATTCTGAAAATCAAATCTTTTAAACTTTTTCATTAATCTTTCTGCTTCATTAAATCGTTCTTGGGTATCAATATCAATTTTATTTTCTGGTAGATCTTCTAAAATCAGAGGTAATATTCGCTCCCCCGTCATTGAACCCTTGTTAAGAATAACATGAGTCCAGATCACGTCTACATACCCTGTTTGCCAATAAACAGGTGTTAAGATTTGTCGAGGTTGGTTATAAGCCTCTTTAATTGTAGTTTTTATTATTGGTTTTAAATATCCTTTTTCATTAATCTTCCACATTTTATAAGGATTTTCATCAGGTACAACAACAGCTCGGACACTGTGAGCTTCGGGGTTTTTTATTAGTAAATTGATAGCTTTATCAACAATATGTGAGTCTCGTAATGGGCTGGTTGGCCGTAATTGAACAATTATTTCAGGAGTATAATTCTCATTGTCTTGTAGCCACATAAGGGCATGTGTAAAAACAGGTAGATCGGGAGTAAGATCTTGAGCAAACATACTAGGCCGTGTAAAAGGGACTTCAGCTCCGTATTGCTGACTAATAGCTGCAATGTCTGGATCATCCGTTGAAACTATGATTCGAGTAATCAACTCACTTTCTTGAGCTACTTGGATAGAATAATAGATCAGAGGTTTATTGGATAGAATCGCGATATTCTTTTTGGGGAGCTTTTTTGAACCCCCCCTTGCTGGAATTATGGCTAAAATTTCCATTATAATCCACATCCACTCTTTTCACTTATTTGAGAGCATAAATTTCTCAATAAATTCACCAACAAGTCCAACCACCATCAATAATGAGATTAGCACCTGTCATATATGAGGAGGCATCAGATAATAAGAAGATCATGGCACCTTGATACTCATGTTCTTCAGCCATTCTTCCCAGTGGTACTCGGGAAGAATAATTATCGACAAATGTCTCATCATGCCCAGCAAAAACCCCACCAGGTGTTAGTGTATTTACTCGTATCTTATATTTTGCCCAATATGTCGCAAGATATCGAGTGAAGTTTAACACGGCGCTTTTTGTAGTTGCATATCCTATAGGGGTATTGATAGACTTTTCTCCATATTGACTTTGCGTTCCTTCATATATGCGATGGTCAGGAGAAACAACACCATATGTTGAGGCAACATTAATAATTGATCCCCCATCAGAATTCTTCTTCATTTGTTTTCCGATTTCTCGTGTTACTAGAAACATTCCAGTGAGATTTGTGTCCAAAGCTAGCTGCCAGAGCTTAAGAGGGTAGTTTTCAAAGTCTGAAAAATAATCCTTGAATTCTGTTCCTCCTTTGGCTACTGTTAAAGCAGCGTTGTTAATTAATCCATTGATCCTACCATATTTCTCAAGGGTTTGTTCTACAAGATTTTGAACACTTTTCTCAGAAGTAATATCTACTTCACAAGCAAAGCCTTCCACACCAACTTCATGCTCCAACATTTTGAGAAATTCTTCAGCTCCCTTTAATTTGATATCTGCTATAACAGGATACCCATTAGCTATAGCTATTGCTTCTGCATAGGTCTTACCAAGGAGGCCCATTCCCCCGGTAATTATGACAACCTTTTCTCGAAGACTAAATAATTCTTGAATGCTTCTCATTTCTCTTCCTTCATTTTTGCTTCACTTTTAATACTACATCAAGGACCATTTTTCCATCGTCCAATGTTATGAATGGTGTTTCTCTATTCTTTACACATTTTAGAAAATGGCTGACTTCCTCAACAAACATATCATTCCTCACATAATTCTTTGGTGTATGGAAGACTTTCTCTTGTTTTTTCGTACGATCAGATACAGTTAGAGTATTACTGTAATAATCCCAAAATAGTTCCCCCTTTTCAGCGATAATTTCGAGAGCTTTTTTAGGAGGATCCTGAAGATAATCAAGAAATATCGAACCAATTATTCCATTCTCATGTTTTACGCTTATAATAGAACACTCATCTGTATTCGTGCTTAATACTCTTTTTTCGCTTAAATGACCACATGCTTCTATAACAGGCCCAAAAAGCCATATCGCTGTATCGATATCATGACTCAATGTAAGAAGTGCTCCTCCTCCTAATTCATCTCTGGCACTGTATCCAATTCGATAATCCTCCCAAGGGTGCCAGTTTGGGAGATATTCTCCATACATACTTCTATAACCTACAACTTCCCCGAGGCTCTCGTTTAAGAGAATATCTCTTATTCTCCTTAAGAGTGGATGGAATCGCATATTATAGCCCACCATAATAGTAATATCTTTCTCTTGTACAAGTTCACTAAATTTATCTAATCTTTCTAATGAATTTGATATGGGTTTTTCAATGAACAAGTGAGCAGTAGTACCTTCTAAGACTTTTAATGCCATTGGTATATGCATACTAGTTGGATTTGTTAAGAATACAACCTTTGGGTTTTCATTTATGACTTCATCAAAAGTAAAGTACTCTGTTATGTTATTTTCCTGACAAAATTCCATTTTTTCTGGTCGAGATCTATAAGCAATGAGATCATGATACCCTAGTTTCTTCAGATTGGTCGCGTGTCTTTTTCCTATTGATCCAAGTCCAATCATTAAAATTTTCATCCAAACACACCGTTTTCGTTGCTTATAAATTACCGAGGCAAAATAATCTAAAATTTGTGGAATTATTAATAATCATTTAATCTGATGGTTTTTTGAAAGTGCTTTAAACAATTTATAGGTATTTTCAAGTGCATGTTATGGAAACTCTTGATTTTTTTCATTAATGCTTTAAAATAAATTCAATTATTGCCCATTGATTAAATTAACTCTTTTTACAACTTTATTTTCCCGATCACACCTATTATAATGCATGATATTAATTGAAAAGAAGTGTATAACTTTGAAGGAGATCATTATTGGAAATAAGCGGATTTCAGACGATTCACCTGTACTTTTCATTGCAGAGATCGGTATAAATCATAATGGTGACTTAGATCTCGCAAAAGAAATCATTGATATTGCAGTTTTTTGTGGAGCGGACGCTGTTAAATTTCAAAAACGCACTCTAGAACTTTGTATCCCTCAGGAAATGAAAAACAGGGTGAAAGAGACTCCTTGGGGTGAGATGACCTATTATGAATATAAGCAGAGATTAGAGTTCGGAGAGTCAGAATATAGGGAGATTGATAGGTATTGTAGGGAGAAGGGAATAATGTGGACTGCTTCTGCTTGGGATGTTCCTAGTTTGAATTTTTTAGAAGAAAGGGGAGTTCCTTTTCATAAAATTCCCTCACCACAATTGACAAATAGGGAATTACTTGTTGCAGCAAGAAAAACCAATAAACCTGTGTTTTTAGGAACTGGGATGAGTACTGTAGAGGAGATGGAAAAGGCTATTCGCATTTTTAATAACTACCCATTAGTAATAATGCACTGCAATTCTGATTATCCTTCTAAAAATGGTGATTTGAACCTATCTTATATCCCTAAACTAATAGAATTATATCCAGATCATATTATTGGTTATAGTGGACATGAGGAAGGAATTTCAGCTAGTCTTGTTGCAGCAACATTAGGTGCTAAAGTTATTGAAAGACATGTGACCAAAAACCGGGCAATGTGGGGTACGGATCAAGCAGCATCAATAGAATTGAGTGGATTAAGAAGAATAGTACGTGATTTAAAAAAATTGCCAATTTGGTTAGGAAACGGTAATAAAGTAGTAACACCATCTGAAGAACTGATGAAGAAAAAATTAAGAAATGTAGAAACTCTTTAATCTGATTTAAAGACAAATTTACTATTATTTAGTTTTAATGATTGCGCGGTGAAAAACATCAAAGAAAAAAGTTTAGACGCCTTTAAGCATATCAAAAAGGTAAAAATGGTAATTTTTGATGTTGATGGAATATTTACTGATGGAAGTGTCTATCTTGATTCAAAAGGGAGAGAACTAATTAAATTTTCCAGAATAGATGGAAAAGGGATAGAATTGTTAATAGAATCAGGTATTCCTATTGGTGTCATTTCTTCAGAAGCTAGTGATGCAGTCAAGTTTAGAATGGAAAAACTTAACATTTCTGAGGTTCATCTAGGTATTAAAAACAAATTAAAGATTTATAACAAAATAAAAGATAAGTTTCACCTATCAGATCAGGAAATATGTTATTGTGGGGATGATACTCAAGACATTCCAGTCTTAAAGCAATGTGGGTTTGCCTGTTGCCCGAAAAATGCCCAAAATGAAGTGAAATATATTTGTGATTATATCTCTGAGTACGAAGGAGGTAGTGGTTTTGTTAGAGATATATGTAATAAAATATTAGAAGCCCTTAATCTAAAGTAACATTCAACTTTGCTTTTTTTCATAGCTATTGCTTTATTATTTTTATAATCTTAAATGACTTAAATAATCTTTAACTTTATCGCACGAAATGGATGAAAATGACCATCAATGTAGCTGTAATTGGTATGGGGTATGTTGGAATTCCCATTGCTGCCTTACTTGCCGACACGGATTTTTTCAAAGTTACTGGCATTCAAAGACGTTCAAAACGATCAGGGTGGAAGATAGATTATCTTAATCAAGGAAAATGTCCTATTAAAAACGAACCAGAACTTCCTGAAATAATCGAACGGGTTGTACTAGATAAAAGGTCTTTTCATGTTACTGATGACGTTTCTGTTCTAAAGGAAATGGACTATGTATTGATCGATGTTCAAACTCCTACTGATGAAAATAATATTCCCCAGTACATATCATTGAGAGAGGTTTGTCGTCAAACAGGCGAAGTTCTCTCAAAAGGAACAACAATTATAATTGAATCAACTTGTGCTCCTGGTACCACAGATTATATTGTGAAACCAATATTAGAAGAGGCATCAGGATTAACCGCAGAGAAAGATGTTTACCTTGCTTTTGCTTATGAAAGAGTTATGGTCGGGAGATTAATCTATAACATTTTGAATTATCCCCGAATAGTAGGTGGAATTGGCCCAGAGAGTACAGAAAAGGCTGTTTGGCTATATAAACAAGTTTTGAAAAATGAGATTATTCCAACTACGGCACTAACCGCGGAAATAGCAAAAGTTGTTGAGAACACTTACCGTGATGTTAATGTTGCATTTGCAAATGAAGTAGCCTTAGTTTGTGAGAGTATGGGAGTCGATGTGTACGAGGTACGAGATCTCGTCAATAATCTTCCTTTTATTAAAGGGAAAAGGAATCCTCATCGTAATATGCATGTCCCTGGAGCTGGTGTAGGAGGCCATTGTCTCCCAAAAGATCCGTGGTTATTAAAATATGGTGTTACTCGGTATGGGAAGAAACCTATCTCCTTAGACGTAATTGAATCCAGTCGCTCTCGGAATTTACTTATGCCAAAACATGTAGTTGATCTATTAAAGGAGTGTGTTATTGAGACTAATCGAAATAAACCAATGGAACAGAAGATTGCTGTTTTGGGAGTAGCTTTTATTGAGGATTCTGATGATTCTAGGAATACTCCTACCAGAGATTTGATAAAAAATCTCTCTGATGAAAATTATTCCTTCTCTGTCCATGATCCTTTTGTACGCCAGAACGAGGTAGAATTTTCTTTTTCAACAAATTTAGAAGAGGTCATCCGCGATTCAGACGCACTGATAATTGTTACTGCTCACCAAAAGTATAAAGACTTGGATTTAGGTTATATAAAGTCATTAATGAAAAAGAAACCAATAATAATTGATGGAAGAACAACTTTTGATCCTGACGAAGCTCTTCGTCATGGATTCAGCTATCGAGGAGTAGGGCGAGGACATCTGCATTCTAGCTGAAACGGACGAATCTCGCGTTATCAGTCTGAAAATAAACCAGTGTTTCCTGTTGGCCATTGATAACACTTTAGATCGTTGAATGGGTTTGTTGTTTTCTCAAATGGGAATTTACTAACAATTTCTTTATATATCTTCAAAAATTCTTCTGTTGAGGAATTTTGTGGTCTTTTCGGACTTATTTCGATGATTTTTAGTATTATTTCAGGATTCCTATACATTATAACCACCCTGTCTCCTAAAAGTATTGATTCTCGGATATTATGTGTTATGAAGATGATTGTTTTTGGGATTACTTTCCAAATTTCTAGAAGTGAATTCTGTGACTGCCTTCTTGTTGGGGCATCTAAACTTCCTAATGGTTCATCCATCAAAAGTATTGAGGGATTCATAACCAAAGCCCTACCAATGGCAACTCTTTATTTCATCCCTCCTAAAAGTTCATGAGGGTACATCTTTTCGAATCCTGTGAGTCCAACTAAGCTTATTATTTCCGTAACAATCGAGTACCTTTCATCTTGTGGCGTACCATTGAGTTTAAGACCAAATTCAATATTTTGAAAGACAATTTTCCATGGGAGAAGTTGTCTGGTGTCTTGATGAACAACGAATCTATCAGGACTTGGTGCTTTTACTAGTTTATTGTGAACCCTTACTTCCCCTTCATATGACTCTTGATTATGTTCCAAACTTGCAAAAAATCAAGGAGAAATATCAACTTTCAGATCAGAATCCGATAACAATTGATGCAAGATCGATATTTTCCTCCAAAGAAGATCTCACACTAGACTTCATCTATCGGGGAATTGGCTGAGGCCAATATCAATGTTAATTGTTTGAATCGAAAATGTATTAAATCTTGAACCAAACAATAAATTTTTATTAATTAATAAAGGTAGAATTCAAATGAATGACCGAGATATGCTAGGATTAATGTGATCCCTAAATGTTAACAAAGACTCTCGTTTTACTTACGTTAAATGAAATCACAGGTTCAAAAGCACTATATCCCAAAATCCCTTTCGATCTTTTCGACAGAGTAATATTAGTTGATGGAGGAAGCACAGACGGAACAATAGAGTTTTGGCAAACATATGGAATTGAAGTCATAAATCAACGTTCACCTGGTCGTGGTACCGCTTTTATTATTGCTCAAAATAGCTGTAAAGAAGATATACTCCTTTTTTTCTCTCCTGATGGGAATGAAAACCCAGGTGATATATATTTATTGCTGCGTGCTATTGAAGAAGGTGCTGATTTAGCTATTGCGACACGATTTGGAAGAGGTGCAATAAGTCTAGATGCAGAAGGCCATAGACGCTTTGGAAATCTCTTTTTCACCTTTCTTGTGAATAAATTATTTCATGCAAAAGTTACGGACGCAGTAAACGGTTTTAGGGCAATTAAGCGGCGAAAAATGCTCCTGTTGAATCTTCCGTACTCTCGCTTTGAAATTGAGTTTCAAATGACAATTCGTGCCGCTAAATTGAGATTCAAGATCACTGAAATCCCAACTGCTGAATTTGAACGAATTGGAGGATATTCAAAAGCTGGATCTTTATCTGTGGGAGTATCATACCTTAAAGTAGCCCTTAAAGAGCTAATTATTGGAAGGAGATTTCTGAAGAACTTCAAAGATAGGAATTTGAAAGTTTCTAGATAAATTTTTCTTCTAAATGGTGATTTTTCAATGTCAAACTTGGAAACTGGAGTTTTTTTACTATTTATTCTTCTACTCGCAATGATACACACCTTAGGGGAAGTTATATACAAAAAAGGATCAATGCTGTATGTTCAATCCAATCTTTCTATCAAAGATATATCTAAATTATCCATAATAGGATTCCCATTATTCATTATTATCTTCTCAATTGGTATTTCTTTGGGAATAAAAGTCATTTATGGAATAATTTTAGCCTCAAATCCTCTATCAATTACAGCAGGCTTATTCCTTGGGAGCATTGCAATTTTTTCAGTTTTTTTTGGTAAAGTGTTTTATAATGAACAAGTATCTTCTCTTCGAGTAGTCGGAATAGGTATGATTGCTTTTGGAATTATTCTTTTGGTGTAATAAGTGAATTTTCATAAAAAGGAGAAATGGCTGCCATTTTGGTTTCCAATGTCCCTAGCAATCCTCATATATTCTTTAGGTGATGTTTTATTAAAAATGGGGAATATTGAAATTAGCAGTACTTTACCAAGTATTCTACAAGGAGATTTTTGGATTGCATTCATTACCAACTTCCCCATAATTTTAGCTTTTGTATTTGCGCTGCTTTCTAAGCTTGTTATGGGGTATATTCTTTCACGAAACCCGTTGGGTCCCACTGAGGGAGTTTTTCTTGCTTTAACGGCGATATTAAGCTTTATTTTAGGCATTGTAATTTTCAGCGAAAGTATAACTCTTTTAGATGGTGTTGCGATAATTTTTATCGCATTAGGAATTCTCATTGTATATTTTGATATTGAAAAAGAGGATTCAAGCCAAGTCAGTCCTTAAAAATATGATTACAATATTTTTGAAAATTGTCCTAAAAACTCATGTTGTAAGATTTTTGAAGTAATATTGGGATTTTAAAATGGAAAAAAAGGAAAATAAAGATAAAAAAATGAATGATTTTGGCTATCATGTTCAAGTAGATAAGAATCATTATTCTCCAAAAAAATATGTGACAATTCAACGATGGTCTACTCATTATCGTGTTGTTAAAGAAGTTTTGAACATAGGCCCAAATTCCATCTTAGAAATTGGCCCAGGTAATGGGCTTGTTACCTGTATTCTCAAAAAAATTGGATTCAATGTTAAAACCTTGGATTTTGATAGTGATTTAGAACCAGATTATGTGATAGATATTGCCAATAATTCTCTGGGGAACTTGGGAGAAACCTTTGACCTTGTCATCGCTTCTCAAGTATTAGAACACATTAGATATTCAAGTTTCCTTAAAGTTATGAAGAATCTTAGTAAAATGACCAATCAGGTTTTATTAACCCTCCCTGATACCAATCGACGTTCTAAATTCCTTTTTCTTATAACAAATAAGTTTTATTTTGCTAGGAAGATTGTTTATTTTAAAAGAGCAAAACATATTTTCGAGGGGCAGCATTATTGGGAAATTGGAAAGAAGGGGTATCCCCTAAAAAGAATAAAAAATGATCTCATGAACTGTAACTGGTCTATTAAGAAAAATTATCTCAACTTTGAAAATCCCTATCATAGATTGTTACTTTTAGCAAATAAAAATCATCCTCATGCTAGAGTAATCCCTTATAAGTAAAATATTAAAGAGCAGTTTAAACTGGATTGTTTCGTAACTGAAAGCTTCTTGAATTGTAATTAAACAAGGATTCGTGTATTTCATGTTTGGAAAGAAAAAAATTGAGTGGATTGATCCACATACTTTGTTTCCTAAAGGGGTTCCATATGGAACACGATTATACAAACCATCAGAGCACTCTGATAAAACTGAGATTGGTATGACGAACTACTTGGAAATCCTGCCCTCAGTTGCCCTTTATGGTTTTAGATATGCAATTGTAGCAAATAGGTCTCATCGTGTTTTAAATGGTGATTTCCGCGTAATGGCAGCCAGAGAATTAGGACTAAAAATACCTGTTTATTTCCATAACAACCTAGAAGGTTATCCTAGATTGGTTTTTGCCGTTATTCGTAGAATTCGACGATTAACAAAAAAACATTCATTTTTATTCCGCAGATTTAAGAATCCTGAATTCAAATATGGAGATGTACTTTTGCTTTGTAAATTTCAAAAGAACATTTTTTTTGATCGAGAGAAGTTACAAAAACGATACCAAAACTTACCTTCATACATGCTACCATATGGAAAACGTTTAGAAGTGGATCCAAAATCTCCATCAAAGGAAGAAACTTAGGAATTTTCGCTTGAAGAATTTCAATAGGAGGATTTTTGGAATGTATTTCCTTGAGCTACCGTTATGTACTTTTATTGTTCAGATAGGAAATCGGACTTACACATAATTCTAAAATGATTTTACTAGTAAAAATTTTTTCCCAAACAAGTAGATATTTGATAAAACCTTTTTTATTTATTTTAAGAATCATTCTATAAAATTCCCATATAGTTTACTTAATAACAGAACCACATGATTGCTATCTAGTTTTTTTAGCAATAATATCTCATTCAATGCAAATGTGAGGAGCTAATGACAACAGAGCCATTAACAAAGAAATACCGACGATTCGTAGTAGGAGGTTTCTCACGAGTCTTAATTTCTCGTACTTTTTCTTTTTTATATGTTATTATTGTTACCAGATTAATCATAAAGGGAACCATGGATCAAATGATTATATTAGCTTCTGGCCAGCTAATAATTTTGCAGGTAACAAGTCTTGCAATGAGATTTTCCTGTAGACAGCGAGCACTATCAGTAAAAGGAGAAAAAAGTGATGAATTTCGTTATAACGGTGTATTATTTATGTTATTTATAGCAACACCAATTTCTATCATCCTAGCAGTCATAATGGCTTTATATGTTGGGGGTTTTGAGTATACTGTATTACTGATCTCTTATCCACTGTCTATGGCACTCATTATGCTAATGGAAACAGAGATTATGGTTGAGAAGTCGTTATTAGCTGCTGATAGAGCAATATTACTAAATATGGTTTTTTCAGTATTGAACTCTATAATGGTACCATTATTTTACTTTATTGCTCCAACTTTGGCTAGTGTACTCTGGGCTTGGAACTTTAGTTTAGTATTGACAGTTCTATTAGATATTAAGGTCATCTTAAGAATATTACAAAAGAAAAGACTTAGCAGCCAAGTAATAACTTATTTAATACATTTTGGTTTCCCCATTTATTTAGGACAGTTACCACAATTAATTTCAACTCATATAAATAACTTTGTAATATTCGAATTCCTTGAAACAGGAGCAACGAGTATATTTTATTGGCCAAAC
>JBHLPQ010000128.1:0-10794 GCA_048939265.1 Promethearchaeota archaeon | reverse complement strand
AGACCATCACTATCAAGGTCATAATAGGCGTCATCATCAAGCCCTGCTAATAATCCATTTTGATATTCATAAAAATTAGGCATTCCGTCTCCATCAGTATCTGCTGCTGAATCATTCGTACTCACAAGTAAGCCATTTTCATACTCATATAGGTTTGGTATTCCATCCTGATCAAGGTCCTGAGCAGCATCATTTAATGTGCCATTTAATTGATTGAAATACTCATATCCATCAGGTATTAAATCCAGATCAGTATCAGCATTTGTTGGGTCTGTCCCATATTCGTACTCTAGAATATTGATCAAGTTATCCTCATCGGGATCCTCTGAGTTATCACCAAAATCGCCAGGATTGAGATTATACAACCATTCCCACCAATCAGGTAAATGATCTGAATCAATATCGGTGATATTCCACAATTTTATACTTGTGTCAACTGAGCACGAAGCTATCCTCTGGCCAGAAGAATCAAAAGCTAAGCCTAGAATCGAATTAGGATGGGCACTTAGATTGGCTAATAGTTCCCCTTTTTCAGTATCCCAAAATTTAATAGATCCATCATAGGATCCCGAAGCTATCATTTTCCCATTAGGACTAATTGCTACTGCTCGAACTAGGTTGGTATGGCCTGCGAGAGTCTTGCTAACTTCGCCAGTTTGAGTATCCCAGATATTAATGAGCTGATCATAAGAACCAGAAGCCAAACTTTTGCCATCAGGACTAAAAGCTATGGAGACTACATTATGAGAGTGATTGATCAAATTCTTAACGAGAGTTCCAGTTGACATATTCCAGAGCTTAATGGAATTATCATAAGACCCCGAAGCCAGGGTTTGGCCATCAGGAGAAAATGCTAATGTTCGAACAGGTGCACTGTGACCCGTGAGATTACGGATTAATTGGTTGTTTGATATGTTCCAGAGTTTAATAGAGTTATCACTGGAGCCTGATGCCAGTAATTTGCCATCAGGACTAAAATCAACACACCAAACAGCGGAAGTATGCTCTGAAAGGTTGGCTAACACCTTTCCCGTTGTAATATTCCATAATAACACATTGGTATCAAAAGATCCCGAGGCGAGGGATCCCCCTTCAGGATGAAACGCTATCGAATAAACTGAATCAGCATGTCCAGTTAAGTTACGAATTAAATGACGCGTGGTAGTATTCCACAGTTTAATTAGATTGTCAGAAGAAGCAGAAGCCACAATCTGATCAGTAGGATGAAATGCTACATTCCAAACCTCTGATGCATGGCCTGTAAAATTCCATAATAGGGTATTAGTAACATTTACTTCGACAGAAGGAGAAACTCTGTGATTATAGATAGTCATGAGCTGTGAATCATTGCTATTAACACACACTAGGGGAATTGTGTTCCCAGGATCTCTGGATAATGAGATTTGACTTGTGCCCCCAACATAGAAAAATGATACCGACAATCCCAAAATTAAGAAAAAAATTATTCCCAGAGTCTTGCTTCTTTTAATCTTACGCCCGAAGAACATCTCACAACCCAACTCATCACTTCCCAAGTACCAAACAGATATTGATTCAGTTATTCTTCCATTTATTTCAATGTTTCATCCTTAATATTAATTGTGTTTTTTCTTTTTGATTTTAATGGAGATATGATATTAACATATATGATTGTTCTAAACCAGGTCTAGTCACCTAGAGATTTTATCCATTATAAGGTTTTTTGCAAATTCCTCTGGAATTTAGTCATTAATCAGTCAAATCACTCAATACTTAGGAAAGGCAGGCTTATAATAGGGAAGCTGACCACACCCTTGATATGAGGATTGCACGAGCTCGGGAACTGATGGAGAAATAGGATTTTGTCAATATTTTCACTACACTCAAGTGTATTCATAATCCGTTGGATAAGGTAACAGTGTTAATTAATCAATATGAAAATCCTCGTCAATCTTTAAACATGTGCTAGGGAGTACTCATTACACTTCTACTTGGACTTGGAGGAAAAAAATGAACCTATAATGTGGGGAGGTAGAAAAATATGAAGTCAATGGAAACCATTACGAATGCAAATCCAAAAGCTACAAGCACCTGATTCCAATTCAGCGGTTTTACTTCTGTTGTAGAAATTCGATCCAAATATGGACGAATTGGTTTATAAATGGCAATTATGAATGTAACCAGAATAACTGACGAAAAAAAGGCAATAATTCGCCATTGAAGAACAAAAGTGTCAAATAACGCCGCATAAAGGACTGACAAAAGAGAATACATAACAAAAGCACTGCCAATAGCTAGATTCTCAACAAAAGATTTCTCAGAAGAGAGATGTAACAAGGGGAAGATTAACAGGAAGAATAGTATCCCCGTAACAAGAAACACAACCCCTAATAATGCGACCAGTAGGGGTGAGACCCCTCCAATGATAATCACAGTTCCCCAATCACTAAGATTCGGAAGGTCAATTAATCCAATAAAAACCGCCACTCCCTCTTGTAATAAAGCTACGGGGCCAAGCATAACAAATGGTAAAGTATAGGCACTTCGTTTTTTCCAAAAAATTAAGCTTACCAGTACTCCACAAAAAACATTGAATAAAGGCCCCATAACACTCGACCAAGGGAGGAGATGCGTTGGAATAACCCCACTCCTGGTTTCAGATAAAGCAAAAGGGTGAACAACTATCCTAACATCAGGAACATTGAATAAAGTTAATGTAATTGCATGCCCAAATTCATGTAACGTCACGCCAAGACAATAACAAAAAACGTACGAACCAAAGGCAAAAAAGAACGGTTTTAAAGTAGTTGCACTAAAATCTTTTGAAAACACCACTAAATCAACTCACTCCATCGTTGGACTTCATCAAATAAAAAAAAATTGCATAGCGGCAAAAGGGGAAAAAGATATTGATGGATGTTCTTGATCGTCTGTTATATGGACGGTTTCTTATCTCTCCAGGGTAATCCTTTTTCAAAAGCTCGTGATGCCTGAAGCACACCCAGTTCGTCAAAGCGCTTCCCTACGATCTGAAGCCCGACTGGTAGATTGTCCTTCGTGAATCCACATGGCACCGAAGCGGCAGGCTGACCTGTGAAGTTGAATGGAAAAGTTAACAACCAACCAGTTGGACCGATCCCTTCTCCATTTACCTCAAAGGGTCCAATTCCTATTTCAATATCGAATGCAGGCACCGCGGTCACTGGTGCAAGTAAGAAATCATATTTTTTGAACACCTGAGTCCAGAGTTGCTTCCATAGTTCCTTGCGCTTGTATTGGGTCTTTACAAAATCCACGGCTTTCAACCCCTCTTCCATTCCCATGAAAACAGCATACGCTGGATACATTACCTTATCCCATTCCTCTCGAAATGCTTCAAGTCCCGCCGCGGTTTCAGAGATGATCTGATATAGGAAGTCTTCCCCCATATCCACCAGATCTAGGGTTACTTCCTCTATTTCATAGCCCAAACTACCAAAGGAGGAAACTGCATTCCTCACAACTTTTGTAACATCAGGATGGACGACGAACTGACCCAAATCGGGACTAAATGCGAATTTCTTTCCAGAGATCTCTTCTTCCAAGTTTTCGTGGTAGTTTACGGTTGATGAAGGTAGACATAAGTAATCTCTATCATCTGGTCCAGCCATCACGTCCATCATGATTGCTGCATCCTCAACCGTTCGTGTTATGGGTCCCTCAACTGACATTGTTTCCCATCCTGGTAACGCGGGGTAGCGGGGGATCCGCCCTAAATGCGGTTTTAATCCATAGACTCCACAAAAATTGACTGGAATTCGGATAGACCCCCCACCATCGTTTCCAATTGCAATGGGACACAACCCTGCCGCCACAGCTGCTGCTGATCCTCCGCTCGACCCTCCAGTTGTCTTATCCGTATTCCATGGATTCTTCGTAACACCAAAAACGGGATTATCCGTGATTCCAATTAAACCAAACTCTGGCATATTTGTTTTCCCTATAATAATGGCACCCGCACGCCTCAACCTTTCAACTAGAATCATGTCTTCTTCTGGAATGTGGTTCTCGTATAACTTGGATCCATAAGTCGTTCTTACTCCTTTAACAGGTATGTTGTCTTTGATAACAACAGGTACGCCATGTAAGGCTCCCAGTTCCTTTCCTGCTTTCACTCTGTCCTCTGCCCTTTTTGCCTCTTTTCTGGCCTTGTCCTCTATTAACGTAACAATTGCGTTGATTTTTGGGTTGATCGCTTCAATCCTGTCTAAGTATGCGTCCAAAACTTCAACTGGTGATAATTCCTCGTCTTTTATCCCTTTTGCGAGTTCTGCTGCGCTTTTCCAAATTATTTCTCCTGATTGATTCATGATAATTTCCTTCCTTGAAAGATCTCTAGCTACTGATCAGTAATATAAATTTATCGACCTTGATTCAAGTGTCACAGGAGAAGTGATTTGGTAGTTTGAATTTGAGTCAGTGGATCAAAAAAAAGATTAATTATACAAATTTCCTCAGGAATTGAGTTATTAATCGAATTCTTCTACTAGTAAATAGCGTTCAACCTTAATTAGACTTAAAGCTGAAATTTACTCTTTTTCACGAATAGAACCGATATAATCAAGGAAATTACTGTGAAGGTGAATAATAGACCTGGAATTGATTTCACGTCGTAAGGACTAGGGAGGGATTCGGTACTTGTACCTGACTCTGAAATTTCAATACTTGAAGCTGAAATTGTAGTAAGGGCTGTTGTACCCAACTCTGAAATTTCAGTAATTCTATAATGAACATCTATCTCAGGTTCTGTAATGTTCCCTGTTTTCAGAAGCCAAAAGTCAAGATTATCGGAGTCATGAGAATTAGTATGACCAGCTAACACAAAATTGCTATCAGATGTCTGGAGGAGGGCAAATCCATGATCCTCGCCTAATCCACCGAAAACTCGGTACCAAAGCATCGTGCCATTCTTAGCTGTCTTGACAAGCCACATATCACTCCTCCAATTTCCAAGATCCGTTGTATAACCAATGAGGGCAAATCCCCCATCAGTAGTCTGAATGTGGGCAAAAGCTCGATCTGTTCTTGATCCTCCAATAATCTTCTGCCATTGTTCGGTCCCATCTGCATCAGTTTTGACAATCCAGAAATTAGCCTGTCTGTCACCGACTAAGACAAATCCTCCATCAACAGTCTGAATAAGAGATCGACATTCATCATCTTTTGCTCCACCATACGTCTGATGCCACTGCTCGATTCCTTTATCATCAGTTTTTATGAGTAGCATATCAAACTGACCAGCTCCATATGAATAAGTACCACCAGCTAACGCAAAACCGCCATCGAGTGTCTGGACAAGAGAGGAGACAACATCCCCCTCCATTCCTCCATAGGTTCGATTCCATTCTAAAATTCCCTCTGCATCAGTTTTAAGGAGTGAAATCTGTTTTCGACAATAATAATCTCCAGCCAGGGCAAATCCCCCATCTCTTGTCTGGAGAATCATTCCATACTCAGCAGCACATCCTCCTAATCCATATGTTCTGTTCCATTGCGCTTCTCCCTCTTCAGTAGTCTTCATAATGCAAAGCCCATTTGCAGTGTAACCAGACATAACAAGGCTGCCATCAGATGTTTGGACAAGGGAGGTGAAAAGATCCCAGTTTGTCATGTTGAAAGTTTTCTCCCATTGCTGTTTTCCTTGGGCATCTGTTTTTACCAACAGCATATCGCTCCTATGAGAAGTATGTGTTCCTTTATCGAAATGATAATCAGTAAAACCAGCTAAGACAAATCCACTATCTCGTGTCTGGATAAGAGAGCGACATACATCATCACCATTCCCCCCATAAGTATACTGCCACTGGATCTCGCTTTGAGCGGGTAGACCATTAATGGATAATTCTTGGGAAAAATTATTATCCCATACTCCTAAATCAACTACTATTGAAAGTACTAAGATGATACAACAAATTCTGTTTAATTTTATCAACTAAAATCGTCTACAAGCAACAGCTATTTTGTTTTCCCACTATTCTAGGAGCTTTCAATTATAAAAACTTTTAGAAGTGTGATTGTACAGAAATAGGGCAATATGAACCCAGTAACCCCAGAATCCCAACTTTTTTCTCTTCTGGATTCAGTTGAGGCTTATAGGATTTCATCTCGATCCCAAGTGAATGAAAATGGTAGATAACTTCTGGTCATCTAGCAATCATCGTGATTTAGTTATCGTAACTTGCTAAAATAAGATTGGTTATTTCTAAAAGGGTTGGGACTTTAGGATGAACAGTAAAGTTTTTGAGTTTCATCGTATCAGCCCCAATTGCTGTTAGTTGATTTTCAGGCACATTTAGCTCCCGTAAATTAAGCCATAAACCAATTTTTTTCAGAAACATCTCCATTTCATTGCATGCTTCTTCTGCTGCCACTTCATCAGATTCATTTCTCAAATCAGGATTAAATATTCTCCCTACTGTGGCATATTTTGATGTTGCATGTTTCCACGTCCACTGGTTAACTTGTGGATATAGCGCTGCTAGGGCTTCTCCATGCATTACTGAAACATGCCCTCCAATAGCCATACCAATTCCATGGGCTAGTGTAGTCCCCGCATTTGTAATACAAATCCCCCCAAGGGTGCTTGCCCAAGACATCGCCTCTCGGGCCTCTTTGTTTGACCCGTCTTTCACAACAACTGGAAGATACTTAATCACTCGTCTTATTGCCTCTAAAGCGAGAAGATCGACATAATCAGACGCGCTTTTATGCAAGAAACTTTCAAATGCATGACAATAAACGTCAAAACCAGTTGCTGCAGTAATATACGGGGGAAGGGTCAGGGTAAGTTCAGGATCAACAATACTAACCCTTGGGGTGAGAGACCAATCAGCAAGGGCAGACTTGAACTTCTCATCCGGATTTTTTATTACGGCCATGGGTGTGACTTCGGATCCAGTGCCTGCGGTAGTAGGGACAGCGATAATTGGAAGAACTTGACTCTTGACGACTCTTTTCTGTCCTAGACGGTAATCCCACACTTCTCCTTCATGAGTGGCACCAACAGCCACCGCTTTAGCAGTATCAATACTTGAACCCCCACCTACTCCTAAAACAACATCAATTTTGTTTTCAACCGCTATTTCAGACGCTAATTTAACACAAAAGATGTCTGGATTGGGAACAACACCATCAAAATGAGTCACCTCAAGTCCTGCTTCAAGGCACAATCTTTTTACTTTGTCAAATACAGGTTCTAAGGCGGGAAAGGATTTAACAGTGACAAGAAGACACTTCTTTCCAATACGTGAAATCACTTTCCCAATTTCATTCACACGTTGCCACCCAAAAAGAATCCGAGTAGGTTGATAGCAATTGAATTTTCTCATGCTGTTTCCTCTTGAATGTTTACATTTGTAAGCAGGTATAATTTATCATTGTCGAAGCTCTTTCTCAACCTTTACCATATTTTCTAGAATTATTGAAAGAAGCTTTTTATACTGAGTGAACGAGAATAAGAGAACTAACTGGTTAAGAATGTAAGTTGTAGGATAGGATGCTGTTCAGGTGGTTCAGTCAGGTCAGAAAAACATGTTTTTTGGGTTGTGTCGCTACAATCCGATGGTCTTCTCCTCTTCTTTTAGCATAAGCTGTTTTGCTGCTTGGACATATTCTTCCAGTTTCTGGATTGTCATCTCTTTAGGCGTTAATTCGCTTTCTTTTTGCCATTCATCCACCTGTTCCCAAATACTGGCCAAATTCACCTGAGGATTTAGCCTACGAAGCTCGGGAGATGCTCGAAATTTAATTTCATCAAAAAACCACTTATTTAATTCAGGAACTCCAGAGTACAGAACTAGCGCAGATAAGAAAAGGAGGAGAAAAGCCACTGCAAGGAGGAGTTTATATTGTTCTACAGGATTGTAGGGGGAGATAAATCCAGTAGTTAACGGGATACGAAGTCCTGCAATGGTTTCACAGATTGGAAAGAAAGAATAAATTATGATTGCGAGCTTAATACGTTTCAACCACGCTCTACGTTCGAGAGTTATCCATGGAGGGAGTTGACGCAGATAATATAATGAAATCACAATTGGAACTATTTGAATAACCAAGTAAATTAATGCGAAGCCGATAGAAAACTCACGAACACGAAGAGACGCACCTAATATCTCGTGAGAGAAAAGAAAGACGTGTTTAATCTCACCTGAAGACAATAATATTGTAGAAATGCTAAGAATGATAAAAAATACTAAGTACAAGGATTTGGGTAACCAAATCTTCTCTGCTGAAGTAATTGATCGGATGGCATGGATAAGGATAAAAAAACCAATCTGAATTAATAAAAAAAATAGAAAGAATGTGGTGGTGGTTTGAGGATTTTCTAGCCAAATGACGGTGTTGGGATCCGTTTCACTAGGAATAGGTGCTGGGTAGCTCAGAGCGTAAAGAACGTACATAAAACAGGCTGTTCCAATGACTAAAAATGATAGAAAAAATAACCTCGTGGTTTTTGAGACAGAGTTCTTGATGAGGATGATAATTCCTAGTAAAACTAGAAGTAATGCGCTCTCAAGCATAAATCCTCCTCCCATTACATCAGCTACTCCTTGATTGGCAACATCTCTTGCGGGGAAAGATTGATACGTTGATAAATTACCAATAATGGTTCCAAAGATGAAAGCGATAAGTAAAAATATGGCGAGGAGGATAGCGAAGATCAAGATTAAAACAGCAAGAAATAATTGAAGCCTGGGTCGGTTTAACTGTCGAAAATATTGATAGTTCTCGAGGAGATGTTTCGGATAAAGGCTGATAAACACGATAAGTATCCCTTCTAGAAAATAGTCGAAAATTAATGGAAGGGTAAAACCAAAGAAAGGCTCCATCATAAAAATGAATGTTAGAGTACTGAAAGAGGACAGTACATAGAAACAGAGAAGTAAAGAAAACCAGATGACCATGAAATTTGAGATCGATTTAAACAATTTATTCTCGCTAATTTTGAGTGTTGCTTTCGCCTTTAACATGTTAAACCATCCATCCCTGTTGACAATCTAAAATCTTCATGCAAGTTCAACACTTCCTTTTAGAGAGAGTGGTTCAAAAATTTCACTACTCTTTTCATTTTTCCTGTAAATTCATTAGATTACTAGATGCTATCCTAAAACGCCTTTTCAGGGTGATTTTCTCATGCTGTTTCCTCTGAAAGGGCTATATTTCTTCAATCATTATTGTTTTTATAACGCCTTTATTGTGGATCTAGTGGTTTGATTGGAATTAAAGCTTCCCACTCCCTCGTTAGATCTTGATTTGTAGGATTTTTGCCGCATTAATCCCCATTATTTTTTCACGAAAGGAGGTAGTAATTGGTAGTGCTTCAACCGCAGGTATATGTTGAGGCCAAGGTGATAATGGGTGATCTGACGCAAAGAGAACTTTATCTTCAATATCATAAGCCGTAAATAGGTCGAACGGAAAATAGGAAAAAAAGTGTGGATGAGCAGATATATCAACATAAACATTCGGGTGTCTTAAGACAACAGAGAAAGCATCCCAAAACCAAGGAATGCCCATATGGCCCATTATAATAACTATTTCAGGAAACTCTAATGCTAATTCATCGATAAGTTGAGGATGCCCAAATTTCGCTATTGAACCAACTGTTGAAACCTGATGCCCTGTATGAGTCCAAAGTGGGATATCATAGTCCCTTATTTTCCTAAAAAAAGAAGAAAATTTTGGATCGGAAATATCAAATTTTTGGACGGGTGGGACCAATTTCACGCCTTTTAACTCTAATGATTCAATAGCATATTCGAGTTGTTTGATCGCATCTGGTGCCGGAACATCAATTCCAGCAAATCCTATTAATCGGTCTGGATATTGATCAACCATGTTCTTCAGATCATCATTTGTGACAATTGTTACTCCATACGCAGTTTGAACATTAAATGAGACAGCAACTGCTTTATCAATATTATATTCATCCATCATGGCGATATAACCAGTTATAGATGTACTGGTAGCAAATCCTTTCAATAAAGGAAGAAATTGATCTTTTTTCTTTACATCTGTCCCCCACATTGCTGTTGCTACTTTTTCTAAGTCTGGCCAAGTAGCTTCTTTGCAAAAAGGATGAAAATGCATATCAATTATCATCATAATCGCACTTCGATTTAACAAGTATATAAATTCATAAGACAGATACTAAGCCATCCAACTGCTGGAAAAGTATCGGTATAGCCATTAAAATGTAATCGTCTGGTTGGCTGTGTACTTCGGATATTAGCATAAATATTGTGGTTCCACTTCAGATGATAAGGGATGGGCTGGTAGGAAGATATCATTGCCCAACCGTCTCGTTCCTCAAATCTGTGGCCTTATTGGTTCCTGGACTATTAAGTTTTACAAATTTGAAATAACTTCATCCTTAAATGAAATCATTTTTTGGATAACCATAAAAGCCCGAATATCAACTCAGAGCGCAGCTTGGTATACCGCGGTCATCGTGATAAGAATTGAGAATTCCCAAGGGTAGCTAAGTTAATTTAAGTACCAGATCTCCAACTATAAATTCCTAATATCGTTTGGCAACTCTGACAAATCACAAAGTAGGGGTAAGCAATTCCTATGTCCTGCTTATTTGATCTCATATCCTTTGCTGGTTTATTACTAAAAGGAACTCTTATAATCATCACTAGTAAATCATCAGTCTTCACATAATTTTTGTCACTATAATCCAATCTAATGGTTGATTTACAAAAAGGACATTTGAGGTCCTGTGGGTAGGTTATTCTCACTATTCATACCTCCTAAAAAGTGCTCGAAATCTGA
>JBHLPQ010000287.1:0-3648 GCA_048939265.1 Promethearchaeota archaeon | reverse complement strand
TATGCCATACGGGTTCAGGACCTGTTAAAACGTATTTAAAATACTGTAGACCCGCTCATGTTGACACTATTGCCGTGGATTTTCCAGATATGAAAATAATTATGGCCCATTTGGGAGATCCCTGGGTCAGTGAGGCTCTTGCAGTAGCAGCAAAAAATCCGAACGTCTACACCGATATCTCAGCTTGGGAACCAATCCTGAGATTCACACCATTTGTTTTCTGCCAAACATTGTTCCAGGCAAAGATGACATGTGGATTAGACAAAATTGTGTTTGGTACAGATTGGCCCTTATTCACTCCTGTAATGTCACTGGAAGAGTGGGTAAGCGGAATAAAGAACTTGGAATTACCTCCTCCACTAAAAATGATGGGTTTGCCCGAATTTAGCGAAAAAGAAAAAGAAAAAATCCTCGGGAAGAATGCTCAGAAGATACTTCAATAAATCATAATAATTAAGGAATGAAAGACAACCATGAGTGAAAAAGATCAATGTGCTATTTGTGGAAGAGAAGCAAAAATGAGTTTAGTTAATACAGGAGAAATCTACTGCGAAACTTGCTTTAATCGAGTTTTAAATGATCCAGTATTACGTAAACAGCGAGCAAACATAGGAAGAGGAGGTGAAAGACGGTTAATTCGAGATGGATTATCAATAGGAGTACTGGATGAAGCAGTAGAAAAAAAAAGAAAAAAGATCCCTAATAATTTCCTTCCATTTAGAACTGAAGAATTTAATTTAGAATTTTATTACCCTGATAACTGGAATCCAAATTATGAGGTGCCTATGGCACTTATCGCCCTCTTTGCGCCTAGAGATATCCTTAGGGGAGATTTCAATGCTAATCTATCAATAAGTGCACGAAACCTCTCTAGAGTTCACATTAATACAGAGGAGTTTACTAAAACTAATGTTGAAAATATTAAACGTCTTCTCACAAACCAGGGAGTCCAAAAATTCAAAATAAAAGAAAATAAGAAAGTCAAAGTTGCAGAAAGACCAGCAAGCAGACTTATCTATGAGGGGAGAGTCACTCAGTTTGGTATGAAATTTAATTTGGTGTGGGTGAACTATACAGCACTTATAGACTCTGTTGAATATATGTTCACTCTAACAAGCGATAAGAAAGATCATAAAAACCTATTAAAAATACTTGAACAAATTATTGAAACTGTACGATTGATTGAATAAATATCTTCTATAAAGAGTCGATTTAATTATGATAGAAGAAAATAAGGAGTAAGAGGATTGCCATGATAGAGTACGTTCGGAAAATTATCCATTTTCTCATTTTCTACCCTATATATTATTACATCTGGTTCTTCTTCTTTGGTCAAGATCTCCTTAATAGCGCCTTTTTAATGCTAGTCATCATTCTTTTTTTCGGAATCAACCTCATAGATATTCTCATTCGGCCGATGAGTGATCCTGAAGAGCTGAAAGACAAGTATACTATAATAGTACTGCTGTTCTTTCTAGGAGGCCCATTAATCCTACTACTTGCGTTTTTTGAGAATCGAGAACTAATATCAAAAGTCTTACCAATCTATGATAATCTTCTAATAAGCTACTTAGGTATTCTACTAATGATAATAGGGAGTATAATTATGTTAAGTAGTAGGTACCAGTTAAATAAGCATAGCTACGGAGGAGGATCACTATCGGAGGAGAAGGAACAAACATTGCTAACCCAGGGTATGTTCAAATATATAAGACATCCAATCTATGCAGGTGGGTTAGTTATAACAATTGGACTCGAATTAGCTTTTCGTAGTCTGATAATCTTAAGCCTACATACGCTTATCTTTCTTGTGATATTTCGAGATCGAATGCAACGTGAAGAAACGGTACTACTTAATAAATTTGGAAATAAATATCAGGAATATATCAATAGAACTAAAAGATTGATTCCATTTATCTACTAATATTTAATAGTAAGAAAGAAACTAAAGGAGTGAAAGAAATATGACTTATGATATAAAATTGAAAGTGATAAAAATAGAGGGGCACTGTGGCGCTGGTCACGAGATTGGAGACGAAATTCTCATTTCTTTTAACAAGAACGAGATTCAAGGAAAAATCTGTTTGCACGCGCTATACTCAGTATTACCAAAAGTGTACGCCATGGCTTATGGGGCAGAATTTCCTTGGTTGGAAAATCCAGACGTAAGTACACATGCGTGTCCCGATGCAGAAAATCCATTGGTTTATGAAGTAAGACGTATTAAAAACGAATAATACGTGTAGATACTAACAAGATCGATCGTAAGGCTCCCTGCATTTGGGATAGAAATTTCCTTTATAATTATTCTGGAAAATCAATGATAAACGAATAGTTTTACCAGATATACGGGATTAATCGAAATCGTACTTTCTTCTTATACTTAAGATATCCCTGTAATTCCACTTCTAAAGTTTTTTCTTCAAATATGAGGCGGACAACCATTAAAACGATGAATATGAATGCTGGGACCAGAGCAAGTAAAGACCCAAGAGATATTGCGACACCAATTACAGTAACAGAATTGCCTAAATAGAGAGGATGTCGAACATATCTATATGGCCCTGTAGAGATCACCTGTTGATCTTCTTGAACTTCAACTACTTTGGAAAGATAGGTATTTTCCTTCATAACTAAAAAATAAATGAAGAGACCAATTATTACCATACCAAAGGCGCCTATACTAATTATTTCTGGAATAGTAGATAATTCAAAACGAAAATCCAATCCTGCTACTATTAGTATGGAAAAAAGCGAGATCATCAACGAAGCATAAACGAGGATATCCCATTTCTCCTTAGGTTGGTTAAATGATCCTCGGGATTGGATTAATTCCCGATCATATTTCCAGAAATAGATTACCATTGCTTCATAAATTATGAATATTATTATTAAACATATCCAAGCCTCTACCCAATCAAATGTTCCTGCGGGAATAAATACAAAAAGACCAAAAATTCCTACTAAGACTCCTGTTTTGATAATTAAACTCCAAAGTGTCGTATCTGACATACTACTAGCTCCATGAAAATAAATTACGATTTCCATCTTTCTTTGGATGAATGGATTTCAATAATCATATATTACAAATTATTTAAAAAGTTTTCACATGTGAACATTTCTCAAATTTTGTAAATATATTACCATATGACCTCAGTTGGTTAATTGATTTAATTTTGTATTATAGGAAGAGCTGAAATGCTTAATTCAATCCCAAAATTGGAAACCATTGAAGAAAAACAGAAATACTTTAGAAAAACAATGGATTTGTTTGAAAAAAAAGCCTTCGTCTAATCCTCCAGATTATTTAAACAGAGAGATTAGACTTACACAGAGTATTATATTTAAATTGATCCTAACAAGATTGCATATACAATTGGACCAAACATTGTTCCTCCTATGTTAGTAGTCACATGTATGCCAATTGAGGGCAAAACACTATCATAATTCTCTCTTAACGAGGCCGCAAAAAATCCTAGGGTTGTTGTCATTAAAAAGATAACGCTTACTGTGATAAGATCTGCCCCGAAAAATATCAAAGGTAGATGAATCATACCAAAGAACACCGCGCTGAAAGCAACTGGATATGAGATATCCTGCTTGCCAATTCTGATTTTTAAGTTTTTTAAAGGATTCAAATAACCTTGT
>JBHLPQ010000127.1:0-10832 GCA_048939265.1 Promethearchaeota archaeon | reverse complement strand
ATAAAATCATAGTGGTTGCATCTATTTTGGTCTTTGACTTCCTCGCTATAGGACTTTTTGTGGTTGTATTAGGCTGGATCTAACTACTAACAAAAAATAGGATGTAGAGGGTTTTAAATAAGGTAAGATGAATACTCTAATGAATGAAATAATAGAGAAAGATATAGAAATTCATGGTAATAATTTCTACTATCTTGAATCTGGGAAGGGAGATCCTTTAGTTTTATTACATGGTGCTACTACAACTGCCAAAACAGATTGGATTAATCACATTCCTATCTTAATGAACCATTTTCAGGTTTTTGCACCTGACTTGCGAGGACATGGAGGTTCGAGTAATCATCCAGAAGGTTCTCTGAAACCTCAAGCTTTGGCGCAAGATATAGTTGCCTTCTTTCAAGCACTAGACATAGAAAGTCCTTTGATCTGTGGATGGAGTTTGGGAGGACAGATTGCTTTAGAAATAGGAATTCAATTTCCTGATATTCCAAAAGCTTTAATAGCAGGAGGAGTCATGTTTGAACCTACCGAGGGTTTTAATTACACTCTTTTTGAATTATTTGGAATCAATGGTCCAAGGGATATAGATTTTGAGAAACTGAGCGAAAATTTACCTGTTTATGTTTCTTCTTTAGAAAAAAATCATTCAAATTGGAAAGAATTGCTAAACCAACTCTCAGTAGCATGGTGTGATAAAGGAATCTTTCCCCGTTCAAATATAAAAAGAATTGAAAACCCTGTTCTACTAATCCTAGGAGATCGAGATCATACTACTAGTGTAGAACATGCTGTTCAAATGTATCGAATGATTCCAAATTCTCAACTAGCAATTTTTCCACAAGCTACTCATTCTCTCCCCTCTGAGTTTGTTGAAATGTTTTGTGATGTAATCTTAAATTTTTGGAATCAGATTAGCCAATAATGCTGTTCTATTAGGCTGGATCTATACATAGAGAAAATTATAATAGGAGTCTTCTTTTAATTTAGATAAGAATTAGCATTTAACAGTAAGAATTCATGATAAGAAGTCTTTCCTGATTGCAGGCGATTAATGTGAAAAATAATCAAGACGAGAAAGAGATGCGGCAATTCCTTGAAGAAATTATGGCTTTTGCAAATAAAACTGGTATTGCTTTTATTACTGGAAATATTTACGGTGGCTTAGCAGGATTTTGGGACTATGGACCCATTGGAGTGGAAATCAAAAATCGAATCAAGGATGCGTGGTGGACTGATTTTGTCCGTAATCGTGATGACATCGTGGGTTATGAAGGAGCCATAATTACCCATCCGAAAGTTTGGGAGGCTTCAGGTCACTTAACAAGTTTTAATGATCCATTAATCTTCTGTCAGGGGAAATGCAAGAATAAACACCGATTAGATCACTTAGTAGAAGATTCTCTCAATATACGGACAGAAAACTTAAGCATTGATGAAATGGGTAAGCTTATCAAAGAAAAAGAAGTTAATTGTCCTGATTGTGAAGGAGATCTTGGAGAACCAGTTACATTTAACCTAATGTTTCAAACTAATGTCGGTCCAGTACAGGATACTTCTTCTATAGCTTACTTACGACCAGAAAACGCCCAACTGATTTTCTCTGGATTTAAGAATGTGATTGATTCCACTCGTGTGAAGATGCCATTTGGTATTGCACACTCTGGAATAGTATTCAGAAATGAAATTTCTCCTCGTAATTTTCTTTTTAGGGTTAGAGAATATGAGCTTATGGAATTTGAATACTTTACTAATCCTGAAAAAACAAATGAATGTCCTGATTTTGACGATATCACAGACATGGAAATAAATATTCTCTCACAGCTTGAACAAAGCGAGAATTTTACAGGAGAATATCGAACTGTTTCCACTGGTGAAGCATGGGATAAAAGAATCTTCAAAAACAAATGGCAGGCATATTGGCTTACCTACTTTGTGTATTGGTTCATTGATTCATTAGGAATTGGTAAAGAACGATTACGATTACGCCAACATATAGAGACTGAATTAAGTCATTATGCCTTAGATACCTGGGATTTAGAATACAAATACCCATTTGGGTGGAAGGAACTCATGGGATGCGCAAATCGAACCCAATTTGACTTAACACAACACCAAACACATTCTAAATCGAAAATGCAGTTCATGGAACAAACTGAAAAGGGAGTGATTCGATATATTCCATACGTCGTGGCAGAACCCTCTGTGGGGTTAGGAAGGATCCTGTTAACAGTAATAGCAGAAGGCTATACAGAGGAAGTTGTTAAAGGACGGAAACGAGTTGTATTGAAAATTCACCCCCGAATAGCTCCCTATGACGTGTCAGTATTTCCATTACAGAAAGATGAGAAAATCTTTACTAAAGCACGCGAAATTTTTGAAAATCTACGTAAAGAAGGATTTACTGCCATCTATGATGACAGCGGTTCGATAGGGAAACGTTACAGAAGACACGATGAGATTGGAACCCCCTTCTGTATCACAATCGATTATGAAACATTGGATGATAATCAGGTTACAATAAGAAATAGAGATACCATGGAGCAAACGAGAATCCCAATAGCAAATCTCTCTGATGAATTGCGAACTCAGAAAGCGAATTATAGCATAAAATGATCTATCTTTGGTTAAAAATATGGCTTCCTTTAAAGAAAGAAAATCCTCGTTTTTTGAGGCCACCGTTGATGATTTAGATGAGGCTAATTTGATCGTACTTGGTATTCCATGGGATGCATCATCTTCTTATCGTAAAAGCTCTGCAACAGCTACCAAAGTTATTCGTCAAGCAACATCAGGGGAATTATATAACCCATACACCGAGAATAATGTTAATATCAGAGATAAGTGGTTTATATTTGATGCTGGAGACGTTGAAATCTCCTCAAATGACGCAATGACCTCACGGAAAGAGGTTTTATCCACATTATCCCAAATGTATAACTCAAAGAAGAACCAACGATTCCTGTTTCTTGGTGGAGATCATCTAATAACGTACTTCACCTTTTATGCGTTGTGTGAAATTGGATACTTCCAAGGGACTCAAAGCGGAATTATCTACCTAGATGCTCATCCAGATTTATACTATCAATATAAAGGGAATTTATACTCCCATGCTTGTGTATTACGTAGAATTTTAGATCAAACTAAGATAGATCCAAAAAACGTTATTCAAATTGGTATTCGCGCTAGTACGAAAGAACAAAGAGGATATGCATTTAATTCGGGGATCAAAACTATTTACAACAGTCAATTCATAGAGGAAAAACCTGACGTGATTGCTAATATAATCAAAGAGGGATTTTCAGAAGAAGTGGAAAAGATCTATCTCTCGATCGACTTAGATATCTTAGATCCTGCTTATGCTCCTGGTCTAGGGAATCCCGAACCAGGGGGATTAACCACTCGGGAACTGATTAGATTCATCCAAACATTACCAGATATGCCTATTGCGGCATTTGATGTTGTAGAACTTTCCCCTACTTATGATCAGGCCAATATTACCGCTTTTGCGGCTGCAAAAATTATAAAAGAAACCCTTGGAATATTAAACTAAAGGGTATGCCCGATTTAGAAAGGTAAAATCAGGATCAACCTATCCTTAATGTAAAAAATTCTACTTTTTCGGAGGATAATAGTTAAAAATAATACTTAACTATTGTAAAGCAGACTCATTTACTTATTTCATGAGAAATAAATTATGGTGGTTTTTCTTTGAAGGTATATCTTGATAATAATGCTTCGTCACGCGTTGATCCGTCTGTTATAGAGTCCATGACACCTTATTTTACAGAAATAATAAGTCCCCCCAGTTCTGATTATGGTCATTCTTTCGGAGTGGAAGCAAAACAGGCTCTTGATTCAGCACGGAAGACAATTGCCACTAAAATCAATGTTGATCCGTCTGAGATTGTTTTCACCTCTGGTCAAGCTGAATCAAACAATTTTGCCATCAAAGGAATTGCTCTCATCAACATCAATAGCACATCAAAAACTCTTGTGGCTTCAAGTGTGTCTCATTCAACTATACTAGATAGCTTATCATCCCTAAAAAAACTGGGATTTAATATAGAGCTGATTGATGTCGACTCAGAAGGGTTTGTCAATCGTGACCATTTACGAGAACTATTAGGTGATTCAGATAATCCTCCTCTATTAGTTTCGATCCCACATGGAAATGTTGAGATTGGGACTGTCGAAGATATTAATGAAATTGCCTCCATTTGCCATGAATATAATGTCCCAGTTCATATTGAGGCAACCTATAGTTTTTGTAAGGTGCCATTAGACGCGTCAAGTGTTGACATGGCAACGATTACCAGTCACTTAATTCACGGCCCAAAAGGAGTCGGAGCACTTTATCTTAAAAAGGGACTGAAAATTCAGAGGCTGATTGACGGGGGTTTACAGGAGAACCGGAAACGAGGCGGGACTGAAAACCTTCCAGGAATTATTGGGTTCGCAAAAGCAGTAGAGATATATTCTTCAGAAATTAATGAAAAGGTCAGAAGATTACGTGATTATCTGTGGCGAATTTTTGAGGAAAAAATCAGTGATTTCAGAATCACGGGCCCTATTAATAAAGACAAACGATTGCCTAATCATTTTTCAGTTGTAATAAACTATGTAGAGGGAGAATCTATTCTGTTACATCTAGATATGTTAGATTTTATGATTGCAACAGGATCAGCATGTTCATCAAAACAATTGAAGGCAAGTCACGTCCTTTCAGCTATTGGATTGCCAACTGAGATTAGTCATGGGAGTGTTAGAATAGGCTTGAGTAAGTACAACACCGAAGAAGAAGTTAAACAATTTGTTGAAAACTTGGTTGGCATTGTTGAAAGATTAAGGGCATTTAGCCCAATGAATGCCGATTTTATGAGGGAATGGCAAGAAATGAAAGATCAAGGAATGGTAGAAGAAGAAAATCATCATCATGATTTTGAAATGAAGGATGAATAAAATGGCTCATCTATACTCTGAAGAAGTAATGAAACTCTTTACAAACCCAAAAAACATGGGAGAAATTGAAAATCCCAGTGGACTTGGTAAAGTAGGCAACCCTGTATGTGGAGACGTAATGTGGGTTTACATCAAAGTCAATGACAAAGATGTGATTGAAGATATCAAAGTAAAAACTTTTGGTTGTGTGGCAGCTATTGCTACAAGCTCAAAGACAACTGAACTGGCAAAACATAAAACGATCAAAGAGGCATTTAACATAACCAAAAAGCAAGTTGCAGACGATTTAGGAGGCCTTCCTAAACAAAAGATGCACTGTTCAAATTTGGCAGTTGATGGCCTCCGAAAGGCAATATTTAATTACCTCGACAAGAATGGGCGGTCAAAAGAAGAACTAGAAGGATAGCGATTACATGAATAATGGAAATGCTGACATACTAGTAGATATTACTGGTCTTACCTGTCCTATTCCATTGATAAAAGCTCGAAAAGCAATAAAGAATGCTACAAAAGGCCAAACAATCAAATTTATTGGAACAGAAAAAGAAGAAGTCTCTCGAAAGGAGATTCTTATTGCAGTAAATAATCTCAAACAAAAACTCATCAAAAATATAGATTATTATCCCAATGAGAATCACTGGGATTTAATAATAAAAAAAGTTTGATAAAGAAAGGGGGAGGGAAAGCCCTTGTTTTTTATCAAACGCTAATTTCGGTCTTTTTTTATACAAACGGAATTACGAGTACAAAAAAAGTTGCTGGGAGAAGAAGATCTAAGACAATTAAGGTAATTATCGTAGAAGCTGGTATGAGTAAGTTATCAACATCAGAGGGGGAGATTGCTTCCACAACCATTGCTACCAAGCTACAGATTATAATCGCAATAAGAACCATGTCTATCCCAACGGTAGGATCAGCAAGTACCCCACCAAACATTCCTAGTAGGACATAGAAAAACAAGCAACCTGCAACACTAAAGAGAAATACACCAATTGACCCTTCGATCGTTTTTTCTCGGCCTAATGTTTTATATTTCCGAGAACCCCATCTTTTTCCAATATATGGCGCAATACCATCTCCCCATCCAACAATAGCCATTGTGAAAGCACCAGCGTAACTTCCAAATAGAAATACACCAACTATCATCATAATGACTGTAAAATACAGTGGCCCTTTGAGTAACTCTCGGGGATCACCTGTACGAGTCATGGTTTTAACGTCTTTATCATCAGGGGAACCTTTAGTTCCTTTCATTAGGAAAGTAAGAAAGAATAGAAGTGGTACAATGATATTGAACACATATGAGAACTTATCTGAAGTGTCAATGAACAACCAAATCCAGATAAAAGAACCAGCTGCAATATGGATCACTTTTCGTGACAAATCTGAGGATAAAGTCCCACTGTTCACTAATCTTTCCATAAGCATAATAATTCCTTGGATATAAATCATGGCAACGATTGCTCCAAGGATAAAATTCCATACAATCGGCAAATCAGGTAAAAGAGTAATATAACCCATTTCATAATTCTCCTTTGTAAGATAAAATAACAAAGAGTCAAATTCTGGTGAGGAGTATAAAAGAGTTTGCAGTAGAATGAATATGTATCCAAGTAAATATTTAATATTTCTTACTTCAGAATGGGGAATATTTCATTGGAGGCTGAAAACTCTTTGAAATCGGTAAGCAAGGATATAAAACGAGTAGACTGCTGATCTATGAGGAGGGAAAAACTTCTGAAGCACTTCAAATACTTAGATCCTTGGAAACAAATACAACATTAATAGAAGAAGAAAAGCTTCTAATTAAAGCATTTAAAAGTTATGCACTTTATGAAAATGTTGGTACTCAGTTGGAATGTGAAGATGATGAAGTAACATCCATTAACTTACTTTTTGTAGCATTTTTATTTCTTCGATATATTTTTTCACTTCCGGAACTGTTAAGTCGTACCAATCTTTATACGCATCTGCTACTGCGAATGGGTACCGATCCCGAATATTTAAGCAAATTATTTTCTCAACGTGTGGTTCTAAGTGATTAACCGAGCTAGTAGGTGCAGTTGGCACAGCAATCAAGACTTCTTCTGCTCCAAGCTTCTTCAACCATTTCGCACCCGCTAGCATAGAAAAACCAGAAGCAATACCATCATCAGTTATCAAAACCTTCTTACCATATACTTTAGGTGAGGGGGGTAGCTGAAAATTACGTCTACGTTTTTCCACCTCATGCAATGCTCGTTCTATCTGTGTTTCTAATTGGTAGTTTGTCACAGATATTCGATCAACAAGTTGTTCGTTCAGAAAGATTTGCCCATCAGGAGTAATTGCTCCCATACCCGCTTCTGTACTACCTGGAATCTGGATTTTGCGTACTATTAAAAGATCAAAAGGTATTTGTGGAGAAACTAATGGAAACTCAAGTAATCCTAATCCAACTGGAACTCCACCATTAGGAATAATATAAAGGACGTCGAAATCCTCTAGAGCGACAAATGGTCCAAGTCTAAATCCAGCACGTCTCCTAGAATCAAATATGTAATACTTGTTTCGTAAACCCTTATCCTCAATAATCATTTTTTCATTCCACTAATCCTCTCTTGGGATCGCCCTTTACCTTTTTTGTTCCATGTGTATTTATATTACATTGCTAAAGTTAAAATCGAAGCCATAGTCCAGCTAAAGATCAAGCTATTAAGGAAGACACCAATGTAGATCCTTTCAGTCGTTTGGTATGACCACATAAGGATTACAGTAGAAATTATGAAGAATGGGGTGAACATCCATAGAAATAACAGGAAAAATCCAATCATACCAGAAATGTAAGCTGATCCAAGAAGATAACTCTCAATTAGCTGTAGTAGGATTATAGAAGCATACGGAAAACACTTTATGAAGACGGCTTTAATGGTCCATTCAATTCGTGTTCTTGTCCAGTTGTTTTTGGACTGAGTTCTTAATAATCCTATGATCCACAATCCCTCTACAAGGAAAAATGGAATTGTAAAAAGTAGATATAAAGGTACAACAACCAAACGTCTCAGAGTAAGGTCATTAAGAAGAGGGAGAAAAGCACGAAAATCAAGGGCAAGCAGAAGATCAACAGGAATAACCCAAAGATAGAGCCATACGATTATAATTATTGCAATCAAGAAACTTTTCCCGACATTAATTAGAGATTGGTTAATCTCTGAGTTATCGATTCCATAATCTTTCAACGAAACCCCTTCTTTTCGTTGGTATTGAAATATCACCGTTAGGATTAGAAAAGCTATAATAGAGCTTCCTAATAGCCAAATACCTACTTTCGAACCTAAACTTTGTGGGAATGGGAAAGATGGCAAAATCAATGAAGGTAGAAACGATCCTAATCCAATTATAGAATAAATTAACCCTAAACCAAAATAACCTCTTGTTGAGATAGCATATTTTGAAGATGGAACGCATTTCAATGAATTAAAGGAAGTAGACTCAAGGAGAATGGTTATAATCGGGAAAATTGAAAGGAGAATTCCAATACAAGCAAGAAAACCTCCTAGTATATGAAATTGATAGATTAAATCTCTTGTAGATATCTCAGTTTCTTTCAAACTAAATCCTAACCAACGAATTGTCTCACTAATGATTATTGGATCTATAGTTTCGAATAGATGATTCGTTTCTCCAAGTATAATTTTTCGCGCTGAACCATTCGAAAAATCTCCATATAACACCCCTGGAGTGACCACCTCTCCTTCTGCTCCAAATGGATCACTCAATGAATTAAACATGTTTGGATCATCATAAAGTTCGTCGTATCGACCAACTGTTAATAAGAGATTATGTGGATATGTTGTATTCGCCCATTCATTTAAATTGTGAGAACCACCGCCAACAAAGACTACAGCATCAACTGAAACTGAAGTAAGTTCCAAAGCTTGAATCGCTATTCCAGCTCCCATTGAATGTCCGACTATTCCTAGTTTATCGACAAGATTAAGATCATTCAGATATTCTAGTGCAATAGCTCCACCCCTATCAGAATCATAGCTCGCATATCCAGAATTACCATGAGATGCGGCATCAATCGTCAAAACAACGAAGTTTCTTCTTGCTAATTCAATGCTAAAAGCCATCAACCACTCTTTTGATTGGTAAACTCCATGTATTACCACAACCCCAGGAACAGGATTTGACTCAGAAGCCACATGGGGAATTTGTAGAGTACTATGAATGATTACGTTATCAGAAGTTGTTAGCTCTATCTCTTTTGTGATTACTGTACCAAAATCATTTTGAATTACCCATGCAATGCCTATTCCCCCAAAAATCAGGATTATGCTAATTAAAAGAACCTTAAATCTAGTTTGAATAGTTTTTATGTCAATAACCAACCTTAGACTGAATTTCAGGTATATGGAAGGGTATTTCTTGAATTAATAGCGGTGAATAAATAACTTTTACAATCATTTAAGCTCTGAAGGATTTCTAAAAACCTGCATCCTACATTCCCCCCTTATCGATACTCTTGGGGCCAATATAAAATTACTTGAGATCGATCGTAATCTATTTCCTGATGAGCAGCTACAATTTCCTACTTTTTTTGTCTTGTTTCCCTAAATCTAGATATATAAAGAATAAATATCGACAATAAACATAGAGCTGTAAAGCCTGGAGTTGTTTTATCTGAAATTTTCGTTGAGGTAGTTTCTTTTGTTGCCGTTGTTGTAATTGTCGAAGTCTCTTTAATATCATTGTATATTGTAAAAATTTCGGCTATCACACCCTCTGTTGTCAATCCATCAGAACAGGTAGCAATAATTTTGATTAAGTATTCCCCATTAGCTAGAGTAGTTGTATCCCATTGATAATTTGTATTTGTTACCCCTGAATCAATCAGAGTCCAGGTCGTACCACTATCATCAGAATAAAAAATTGAATACTCCACTGTATGACTCCGAAAAGAATCGCTAGTGACCCAGCTGATTGTTACTGTTCCTGAAAGATTCTCATCACCAAAAGGAACTATTAATGGTTGTGAAAGAGTATGAAGATCAGAATTATACGGGGTGGTCACCGGATAAGGATCGGTATTAGCAACCGATCCAATAATAATGTATGGTTCATCAACAATACCACTCGGTGCCACTTCATCAGGAGATGTCCATTCATCCCAGAAATTATATTCGATTATATTACAGGCGATAGGATTTGGGACTGAGAAAATTCCATTGTCATTAGCTTGCGGCCCGTACCTCTCATTATTTCTGACAAAATCATTTCTCGTAACTGTATTAAACCTCCCTGATAAAGAAAAAGCTATTCCATAACCAGAATTCTCACGAAACACATTCTCTGTTATTTCATTATCTAGACCACTATATACATCGATACCAGCACCATTCATGTAAATATCATTCTTTGACAGTGTATTGTTATGAGAATACAGACAAATGCCATTCCACCAATTATTGAAAACTGTATTATTGATGAAAACATTAAAGTCTGAATCAGCAGTCATAATAACCCCATTATGAGAATTATTAGCTATGATATTATTTGAGATAACATTTTCTACCGAATTACTTAAAGAAATACCGTCCAAATTATAAGAAATAATATTAGACGAGATATTAGCGTTTGTGACATTAATCAGGCTTATTCCTTGTTGTAAACTATCGACGTTTTCTTCTCCCTTCAAGAAACAGTTTCTAATTTGAAAAAATACAGTTGTATTCTGGATTTCTATTTGATGATTAAGAGGATCTGTTATATTTAATCCTTCAATGATATATGGATGTGTAATATTACCGGTGTGCGACCCCTGAACGTCCCAATTATCTTTAGCTTGAGCGTGAAAATCAGCGTCGCTTATAATGGTAATATTGTCGTAT